>JBDTWV010000078.1:0-8182 GCA_040006495.1 Dokdonella sp. | reverse complement strand
CCCGCGGCGACGCGGCCCTGCGTGAGCTAACGCTGCGCTTCGATCGCTGCGAACTGGCGTCGTTCGAGGTCAATGCCGATGAATTCGCCGCGGCGGAAGCTGAGGTCGACGGCGCTGTGCGCGAAGCGATGCGCAACGCGATCGCGCGCGTCGAAGCCTTTCACTTGGCGCAAATACCTGCTCCGATCCGCGTCGATACCGCGCCCGGCGTGCGCTGCGAACAAGTGATCCGCCCGATCGGGCGCGTCGGCCTGTATGCACCGGCCGGCAGCGCGCCGCTACCCTCGACGGTATGGATGCTCGGCGTACCCGCGCGCATTGCCGGTTGCGCCGAGATTGTGCTGGCCACGCCGCCCCGCGCGGACGGCTGCGCCGACCCGGCGATCCTGATGGCAGCGCGACTTTGCGGTATCACGCGTGTGCTCAAGCTCGGCGGCGCGCAGGCGATTGCGGCGCTCGCTTATGGCACGCCAACAATCGCGCGTTGCGACAAGCTGTTTGGTCCTGGCAACGCTTGGGTCACTGCAGCGAAGCTCGAAGTCGCAGCTGATCCGGACGGCGCCGCAATCGACATGCCTGCCGGACCGTCCGAGGTGCTGGTGATCGCGGACGATGCAGCCAATCCCGCTTTCGTCGCCGCCGATTTGCTGGCACAGGCCGAGCACGGCGTGGATTCCCAGGTTCTTCTGCTCAGCCCGAGTCTTCGTCTGATCGCCGACGTCGCGCAAGCACTGTCAGCCCAGCTCGCCGACCTGCCGCGTCGCGACATCGCAGCGGCGGCGCTCGCGCATGCGCGCCTGATCCGCGTTGCCGATCTGGCCGAAGCGGTGCGTGTTTCCGAAATGTATGCGCCGGAACACCTGATCGTGAACACTCGCAATCCACGCGCATTGCTACCGCAGTTGAGCAATGCCGGCAGCATCTTCCTCGGCGCGTGGTCACCAGAAACCGTTGGTGACTACTGCGCCGGACCCAACCATGTGCTGCCCACGCTCGGTTTCGCACGCGCGTTCGGTGGCGTCGGTGTCGACAGCTTCCTGCGCCGCGTGAACGTCGCAGAACTCAGTGCTGCAGGTCTTGGCAACATCGGCCCGGACGCCGCGCTGCTGGCGCGCGCGGAACGCCTCGACGCGCATGCCCGCGCGGTCGATGTGCGCCTTGCCGTGCTTGCCCAGCGCAGGCCTGGCTCCACTGATGCGCAGCTGGAAATCGCGCAATGCGAGACATCGATCGCTATCGGCGAGGAATGGAGCGTATGAGCCTGCTCCATCGTATCCGCCCCGACCTTGCCTCGTTCCACCCTTACGTCTCGGCGCGCAAGACCGGCGTCGACGGCCACATCCGCCTCAACGCAAACGAATCGCCGTGGGCGAGTGACGGCGCGGTGGCTGGCGTCAATCGCTATCCCGATCCGCAACCGGCACTGCTGCGCGCAGGTCTCGCCGCGCTCTACGGCGTGCACGAAGCACAGCTGTGGATTGGGCGTGGCAGCGACGAGCCGATCGACCTGTTGCTGCGCACGTTCTGCCGTGCCGGTCATGACAATGTCGTGGCGACCGCGCCGACCTTCGGCATGTACCGCATCGGTGCACAGGTACAGGGCGCCGAATACCGAGGGCTGTCGTTATCTGCTGCCGAGAACTTCGCGCTCGATCCGGAACGCCTGTTGGCGCTGACCGACGCCCACACCAAAGTAGTATTCATGTGTTCGCCAAACAATCCAACCGGAACGCTGCATCACGATACGCTAGAGTTCATCGCCGAACGCTTGGCCGGCCGCGCGCTGCTGCTGGTTGACGAGGCCTACATCGAATTCGCCGAGGTTTCGAGTGCGAGTGCGCTACTCGCGCGCCACGACAATGTCGCGGTGCTGCGCACCCTGTCCAAGGCGCACGCGCTGGCCGGCGCACGCATCGGCGCATTGATCGCACCCGCAGACATCACCGCGTTCGTCGCGCGGATCGCCGCACCTTACCCACTCCCCTCGCCCTGTGTGGATCTCGCATTGGCGGCGCTGCAGCCGTCCGCACTGGCGCGCACCCAAGCACGTATCACGACCCTGCTAGACGAGCGCGAGCGGGTCGCCGCCGCGCTTGCCACGGTCGCCGAAGTGCGCGCATTGTGGCCATCCAGCGCGAACTTCGTTCTCGCGGGTTTTGCTGATGGCCACGCCGCACTCGCTCGCGCATTGGCCGCCGACATCGTGGTGCGCGATGTGTCGGCTCAGGCTGGCCTCGACAACTGCCTGCGTATCACGATCGGCGCACCCGAAGAGAACGACGCTCTCCTGGCTGCGCTCGGCGCGCGCACCCTCGCCAAGGCGGAGCAGTGCGCATGAGCGGCACCGGCCCGAAACTTCTGTTCGTCGATCGCGACGGTACGCTGATCGAGGAACCGGCCGACCAACAGATCGATTCCTACGCCAAACTGCGCCTGATCCCCGGTGCGATCCGTGCGCTGCGTCGCTGCATCGATGCCGGCTACGAACTGGTCATGGTGAGCAACCAGGACGGCCTCGGCACGGCGAGCTTTCCGATGGATACCTTTGTCGGACCGCAGCAGTTGCTGCTCGACCTCCTCGCCGGCGAGGGCATCCGCTTTCGCGAGGTTCTGATCGATCCGAGCCTGCCGAGTGAGCACGCGCCGACGCGCAAGCCCGGCATCGGTTTGGTGCGCCATTACCTGGGCGCAGGCCAGCTCGATCGCGAACGCAGCGCGGTGATCGGCGATCGCGAGACCGATCTGGACTTCGCGCGCAACATCGGCATCCGTGGTATCCGCATCGACGCAAGCAACGATTGGGATGCGATCGCACACGACCTGCTCGACGCGCCGCGCCGCGCTCATGTCGAGCGCGCGACACGCGAAACGCGCATCAGCGTCGATGTTGACCTCGACAGCAGCGCACGCCCGCACATTGAAACCGGCATCGGCTTCCTCGACCACATGATCGAGCAACTCGGCGTGCATGGCGGCTTCGCGCTGAACCTGCGCTGCGCTGGCGACTTGCACATCGACGAGCACCACACCGTCGAGGACTGCGCACTTGCGCTGGGCCAGGCCCTGCGAGAAGCGCTAGGAGAACGCCGCGGCATCGGCCGCTACGGCTTCGTGTTGCCGATGGATGAAAGCATTGCGCAGGTTGCACTGGATCTGTCTGGACGCGCGTACTTCGTGTTCGAGGGCACGTTTCCCCGTGACCACGTCGGCGCGCTGCCCAGCGAACTCGTGCCACATTTCTTCCGCAGCCTCGCCGACGCGCTGGGTGCAAACCTGCACGTCACCGTGCACGGCGAGAACGCCCACCACATGATCGAGGGCTGCTTCAAGGCAGTTGGCCGCACATTGCGTCAGGCGATCAAGCGCGACGGCGTCGCGATTCCTAGCAGCAAGGGCGTACTCGCATGAGGACGCAAGCGTGAACGTGCGCGCGGTCATCGTGCCGGGCGGCGGTGCCAACTACGGCTCGCTACGCCACGCCTGCCAGCGCCTCGGTGTCGATACCGAGGTCAGCGACGACCCGCTGCGGATCCGCGGCGCAACACATGTGATTCTCCCGGGCGTAGGCGCGGCTGCGCACGCAATGCGCGCGCTGCGCGAGCGTGGAATCGATCGCGTGCTGACCAGGCTCACACAACCATTGCTGGGGGTCTGCCTCGGCATGCAGTTGCTGTTCGAGTCTTCGGAAGAATCCGAGGCGACCCAGCCGGGACGAGCCATACCCTGCCTCGGCTTGATTCCCGGCACCGTGCGCCGTCTGCCAGCAGCGCCAACCTGGCCGCACATGGGCTGGAACCGCATGATATTCGATCAGCCGGACCATCCGCTGCTGGCCGGCCTCACTGCTGACGACTGGTTTTATTTCGTGCACGGCTACGCGGCACCGATCAACGACTACACGATTGCGTGCAGCGACCACGGCGAGCGATTCGCGGCGATCGTCGCGCGCGGCGATGTGTACGGCGCGCAATTTCACCCGGAAAAATCCGCGACGGCCGGACGCCGCCTGCTCGCAAATTTCTTTGGGCTGATATGAAGATCATTCCAGCCATCGACCTGCGCTATGGGCGCGTCGTGCGCCTGCGCCAAGGCGACTTCGAGCAGACACGCCACTTCGATCTTGACGCGATCGCGCTCGCGCAGCACTACGCTGACGCGGGTGCGCAATGGCTGCACGTCGTGGACCTCGATGGCGCGCGCGCCGGCATGCCGATGCAGACGGATCTGCTGTCTCGAATTGCGGCCAGCGGAATCCAGCTCCAGGCCGGCGGCGGCGTGCGCACGCAGATTGATGTCGAACGTCTGTTGACCATCGGCGTCGCGCGGGTCGTGATCGGCAGTATCGCCGTGCGCTCGCCGGCAACCTTCGAACAATGGCTACTCGCGTTCGAACCGGACCGGATTTGCCTGGCGCTCGACCTTCGTCGCGGCGATGACGGCCGCTGGCGTCCGGCAGTGGACGCTTGGCAGGCCGATAGTGACACCGACAGCGCAGACCTTCTGGATCGTTTCGTCGCCGCCGGACTGCGCCACGTGCTAACCACTGACATTGCGCAGGACGGCATGGGCGCGGGTCCGAACGTTGATCTGTACCGCGAGCTCGCCGCGCGCTGGCCGCAGCTCGAATGGATTGCCTCGGGCGGTGTGCGCGACCGCCGCGACATCGACGCACTCGCTACAACCGGCGTCGCCGCCTGCGTCGCTGGCACCGCATTGCTCGACGGTACCCTGGCGGTGGAGGAGCTCGCATGCTCGCGCGCCGCGTGATTCCCTGCCTCGATGTCGCCGATGGAGTCGTGGTCAAGGGCGTGCAGTTTCGCGATCACCGCGTGGTCGGTGGCATCGTCGAACTGGCGCGGCGCTACGCCGACGAAGGCGCCGATGAACTCGTGTTCTACGACATCACCGCAAGTCCCGAAGGTCGTCGTGTCGACGCGGCGTGGGTCGAGCAAATCGCGCGCGAACTGGATATCCCGTTCTGTGTGGCCGGCGGCATCCGTTCCGTTGCTGATGCCGAAGTGATTCTTGCCGCGGGGGCCGACAAGATCTCGGTGAACAGCCCCGCGCTCGCGCGCCCGGCCCTGATCGACGAACTCGCCGCGCGCTTCGGCAGCCAGTGCGTGGTGATCGGCATCGATGCCGAAGGCAGCGATAGGGCTGCGAACGCGTGGCGCGTGATCGCCAACAGCGGCAAGCCGGACGCGGCGAACGACAGCGGCCGCGATCTGCTGAGTTGGGTGCGCGAGATCGGCGATCGCGGCGCGGGCGAGATCGTGCTGAACTCGATCCGTGCCGACGGCGTGCGCGGCGGCTACGCGCTTGCGCAACTCGGCGCGGTGCGCGCTGCCACCACCCTGCCGCTGGTCGCCTCGGGCGGCGCAGGAAAGCCCGAGCATTTCGCCGAAGTATTCGAGCAGTGCGGCGTCGACGCCGCGCTCGCCGCCAGCGTATTCCACAGCGGAGAAATTCGTATCAATGACCTGAAACATTTTCTCGCCGAACGCGGCATTGTGGTGCGGCTATGAGCAATGCACTGATCGAAACGATGGACTGGAGCAAAGGCGACGGTCTCGTGCCGCTGATCGTGCAGCACGCGTACGACGGCCGCGTGCTGATGCTTGGCTACGTGAATCGCGAAGCGCTCGCGCTGACGGTGCAGACACGTCAAGTGCATTTTTGGTCGCGCTCCAAGCAACGCATCTGGCGCAAGGGCGAAAGCTCGGGCCATGTCCTGCAACTGGTGTCGGTCGTGGCCGACTGCGATCGCGACACCCTGCTCTGCCAGGCACTGCCAGCCGGCCCGACCTGCCACCGCAGCACACCCACCTGCTTCGATGGCGCGACGCGCGCGCAGCCGTGGCTCAACGAACTGGAAGCTCTCATTGCCTCGCGTGCCGGCGCCGATCCATCCTCCAGCTATGTGGCGAAGCTGCTGGCCGGTCCGCCCGCGCGGCGCGCGCAGAAGGTCGGCGAGGAAGGTGTCGAAGTTGCGCTGGCCGCGGTATGCGGGAACACGGACGAACTGCGCGGAGAGGCGGCCGATCTGATTTTCCACCTGCTGGTGCTGCTGCGCGGAGCGGGCATGGACTTCGCCGATGTGGTTGGCGAGCTCGAACGGCGGCATCGGGATCGAAGCTGACGACCGGATAGCGAACTCCACAGTGCGCAGCGCTAGCTACTCGTCAATCAACCGGTAGCGGCGTCCCGGCGATCCAGCCGAGTGACTGCAGCGTGTCGAGCAAGGCATCGACCTGCGGCTTCGCGGCGGTGCCGTGAATCGGCAGCACGAGCAAATCACCGTTGCGCGCCCAAGTCAGCGCGTCGCGCACGGCCTGGTATTCGTCGTGGCGTTCGACGACGTCGGGTTCGCGCAGTCCATGCCGCGCAAGTTCATCGCGCAGCAGTGCGGGGACTTCACCTTCGCCGCGACCGCGCAACATGCCACCGATCTCCTTCAACAGGATGAGGTCCGGGCGAAATTCCGCCGCGACCGCGGCCAACTCGTGCAGCTCCGCGTCCTCGCGGTTGCCGGCCTGACCCAGCAACACGCCGAGTCGACTCGAACGTGACTTCGTCGCCACTTCGAGCAGGCCACGCAAGCCATGCGGGTTGTGCGCGTAGTCGACAAACACGCTGAGGCCGCCGACCGACCAGTGCTGCAGTCGACCGGGATTGTCTGCGCGCGCGCGGCCAAAATCCGCCAGCACGTCGCGCAACAAGTCCGGAATAATGCCGAGCGCGCTCGCGGCGAGCACGGCAGCGGCGATGTTGCCAATGTTGTACAGCGCCGCGCCATTGAAGCTGAGCGGCATCCCGGCGATTGCACCCAAGTCGTGATCGTCTTCTCCATGCTGCAGATGCAGATGCCCGTTGCGCACGCCGCAGGTCGCGCCGCCGCGGGTACGGTGCGCCCGCAGCAAGGATGCATCCGCGTCGAGCGCAAACCAGGCCACGCGCCGGCGCGGCGCATGGTGCACCAGCGACGGATCATCCGCGTTCAACACCAGCGTGCCTGCGGCGCCAAGCGCGCGCGCGACGACGAGCTTCACTGCGGCGAGGTCATCGAGGTCGTGGACGCCGTATTCGCCGAAGTGATCGTCGCTAACGTTGGTGACGACGGCAACGTTGGCGTGCTGGACGGCGATGCCACGACGCAAGAGGCCGCCGCGCGCGGTTTCGAGAATTGCGGCGTCAACCGTCGCTTCGCGCAGTGCGACGCGCGCGCCGGCCGGTCCGGAATAGTCGCCGGCCGCGAGTTGGTCGGCACCGACGAACACGCCGTCGGTGCAGGTGTATGCGGTGCGCCAGCCATGCGCACGCGTGAACGCGGCGAGCAGGCGCGTTGTCGTTGTCTTTCCGTTTGAGCCGGTAACCAACGCGATCGGCGCGTCGTGCAAAACGGTCCAGTCGATTTCGGTCTGTGTGGGCAAATGTGTGAGCGGCCAACTCCGCGATCCACCGCCCACGCCGATTGAGAGTGCATCCTCATCGATCAGAACGGTCAATCCGCGCGTTTCGGCCGCATGCGCGAGCGCGACGAGTTGCGGATTTCGTTCGATACGCGCGAAGGCGCGCAAGGTGTGCAGTGCGGACCCCTCATCCCATGCGGCAGCATGCCCCGGTGCGTGAAATGCTTCCGTTCCGCGTGTGGAAGAAGATAGCAGCGCCCACTCGTTGACCTCGGTCGCGGTGAGCAACTGGTCGAGCGGTGCGGCGAACGCGAGCGAGGCGCCGCTGGCATGTACGCGCGCAACCAGCGCCGCGTCGGGCCAGCCGAGTTCGGCGCGCATGCGGCACACGCGCGCCTCCCACTCGCCCAGCAACGCGGCGTCGATATTGAGGCCGACGGTTTCCAGTACCGCACCGGTGGCGGCGAAATACAGGTTGATTCCGGTGAGGCGCCGCGAATCGTCGAACGGCATTGAAACGGATGGCGCGTTCAGTCGTTGCTCTCCCGCGACAGGTGGATGCCACGTTCATCGCGCACGACGCTGCCGAGGTCGGCGAAGCTGGCTTCGTCGAAGGCCGCTTCGGCCACCTCACCCGGCGCCTCGACCGGCATCGGTGCAGGCGTCTGCGGCGCGCCTTCGGGCCGGAACTTGATGATCTGCTTCCACGAGCGCACCAGCGCATCGGCGAACACCAGCAGCAGGTCGCCCGGCTGGCCCATGCGCAGCGCGGC
>JBDTWV010000077.1:0-8208 GCA_040006495.1 Dokdonella sp. | reverse complement strand
ACTGCATCATCGTGTGCTCGATCGAGAACCTCGATCCGATGGGCGTGCACACCGGCGATTCGATTACGGTCGCGCCGGCACAGACGCTCACCGACAAGGAATACCAGCGCTTGCGCGATGCGTCGATCGCGGTGCTGCGCAAGATCGGCGTCGATACCGGCGGTTCGAACGTGCAGTTCGGCGTGAATGCCGAGGACGGCCGCGTCGTCGTCATCGAAATGAATCCTCGCGTGTCGCGCTCGTCGGCGCTGGCCTCGAAGGCGACCGGTTTTCCGATTGCCAAGGTCGCCGCGAAACTCGCGGTTGGCTACACGCTGGACGAGCTGAAAAACGAGATTACCGGCGGCAAGACGCCGGCGTCGTTCGAGCCCGCGATCGACTACGTCGTCACCAAGATTCCGCGCTTCGCATTCGAGAAATTCCCGTCCACCGATTCGCGCCTGACCACACAGATGAAATCGGTTGGCGAGGTCATGGCGATCGGGCGCACGTTCCAGGAATCGCTGCAGAAGGCCTTGCGTGGTCTTGAGACCGGCAAGAACGGACTCAACCCGAGCGGGCTCGACACGGCAACGGCGGAAGGCTTGGCCAAACTTAAACGAGAGCTCAAGGAGCCAGGCCCGGATCGCGTGTTCTATGTCGCCGACGCATTCCGCGTTGGCCTCTCGCGCGCCGATGTGTACGCGTTGACTCGGATCGATCCGTGGTTCCTGGCCCAGATCGAAGACCTTGTTGCCACTGAAGCGGAGATCAAGGCCGACGGCCTCGCTGCGCTGGATGCGGCGCGCATGCTGCGCCTCAAGCGCAAGGGTTTTGCCGATGCGCGCATGGCCGAGCTGGTCGGCACCGACGAGAATGCGGTGCGCGCTTTGCGTCGCGCGTTCGGCGTTCGTCCGGTCTACAAGCGCGTGGACTCGTGTGCGGCCGAGTTCGCGACGACGACCGCGTACCTGTACTCGACTTACGAGGAAGAGTGCGAGGCCGAGCCGACCGATCGCGACAAGATAATCGTGCTTGGGGGTGGCCCCAACCGCATCGGCCAAGGCATCGAATTCGACTATTGCTGCGTGCATGCGGCGCTCGCACTGCGCGAGGATGGCTATGAAACCATCATGGTCAACTGCAATCCGGAAACCGTCTCGACCGACTACGATACTTCCGATCGCCTGTACTTCGAATCGGTGACGCTGGAAGACGTGCTCGAGATCGTCGACAAAGAAAAGCCGAAGGGCGTGATCGTGCAGTACGGCGGTCAGACCCCGCTCAAACTCGCGCGTGCGCTCGAAGCGGCTGGCGTGCCGATCATCGGCACCAGCCCGGACAGCATCGACCTCGCCGAGGATCGCGAGCGCTTCCAGAAGTTGATCGATAAGCTGGGTTTGCGCCAGCCCCCAAACCGGATCGCGCACAACGCCGACGAGGCACTCGCGCTGGCCCGCGAGATCGGCTATCCGCTGGTGGTGCGGCCGAGTTACGTGCTCGGCGGCCGCGCGATGGAAATCGTGCACGACGATGATGACCTTTCACGCTATATCCGCGAGGCGGTGCGCGTATCGGAAACCTCGCCGGTGCTGCTCGACCGCTTCCTCGATCATGCGGGCGAAGTCGATGTCGACGTCGTCGCAGATGCCGAAGGGAACGTGCTGATCGGTGGGGTCATGGAGCATATCGAAGAAGCCGGCGTGCATTCCGGTGACTCATCCTGCTCCTTGCCGCCGTATTCACTGTCGCCGGCGATCCAGGACGAGTTGCGCCGCCAGGTCACGCTCCTCGCACGCGAACTCAAGGTCATCGGCCTGATGAATACGCAGTTCGCGGTGCAGGGCGACGCGATCTTCATCCTCGAGGTCAATCCTCGCGCGTCGCGCACGGTGCCGTTCGTGGCCAAGGCGACCGGGGTGGCGCTGGCCAAGATAGCGGCGCGCTGCATGGTTGGCCAGTCGCTGGCATCGCAGCATGCCACGCGTGAGGTCGTGCCCACGTACTACTCGGTCAAGGAAGCTATCTTCCCGTTCCTGAAGTTCCAGAATGTCGATCCGATTCTCGGCCCCGAGATGCGGTCTACCGGTGAAGTCATGGGTGTGGGGCGCAGCTTCGGCGCCGCGTTCGCGCGTGCCCACGAAGCGGCCGGGATCGCGCCGCCGAAAGGCGGCAAGGCGTTCCTGTCGGTGCGCGACGCCGACAAGGAACTCCTCCTCGACGTCGCACGCGATTTGATCCGGCGTGGGTTTACTATCGTCGCGACCGGTGGCACGCACACCTTCCTCGAAAGCCACGGGGTAGACTGCGAGCGCATCAACAAGGTGCTCGAAGGCCGTCCGCATATCGTCGACCTGATCAAGAACGGCGAGATCGTTTTCATCGTCAATACGACCGAAGGCAAACAGGCGATCGCAGACTCGTTTTCGATCCGCCGCGAGGCGCTGCAGCAGCGCGTGACCTACTCGACAACCGTAAGCGGCGCCAAGGCGCTGCTGCATTCGATGGACTTTCTGGACAGCGCTGAGGTAAACAGTCTGCAGGAACTTCACAAGGAGCTGCAATGAATCGACCGCCGATGACGACCAAGGGTGCCGAACGCCTGCGCGTCGAACTCGACCGCCTCAAGTCGCAGGATCGCCCGCGCATCATCGCGGCGATCGCCGAGGCGCGTGCGCACGGTGACCTGAAGGAGAACGCCGAATACCACGCGGCGCGCGAGATGCAGGGCTTCATCGAAGGCCGCATCCAGGAACTCGACTTCGCGCTCTCGCATGCCGATCTGATCGACGTATCGCGGCTCAACGCCGGCAAGCGCATCGTGTTCGGTGCAATCGTGGATCTCGTCGATGAAGACACCGACGAGAAGATCACCTACCAGATCGTTGGCGACCTCGAAGCCGATATCAAACAACGCCTGATCTCGGTGTCGTCGCCGATCGCGCGCGCGCTGATCGGCAAGAGCGAAGGCGATAGCCTCGAGTTCCAGGCTCCGAACGGCACTCGCAACTACGAAGTCATCGGCGTGCGATACGAGGTCTGAGGCGAACCGACTCCTACCGGAACCGTTGTGACTTCGAAGCTGCTTGTGGGAGCGCCGGAAGGCGCGATGCTGTTCGCCATGCGCTTGCAGAGCATCGCGCCTTCCGGTGTTGCCACTGATTCATCTCGCGCATGAGTCCTGTCGTGATTCGCCGACGCGATCGCGGTGAGGCCGCGATCTCGTGGCCAAGCGACTTGCATCCGTTGCTTGCGCGCGTTTACGCGGTGCGCGGCGTCGTGCCCACTGATCTGGCGCATACGCGCCTGGCCGATCTCGCCGCGCCTACCGATCTCGGCGGCATTGAACGCGCATGCGAACTGCTTGCCGACGCGATGGCGCGCGACCAGCACATTTGCGTGGTTGGCGACTTCGATTGCGATGGCGCGACAGGTACCGCGGTTGCGGTGCGCGGATTGCGCCTGCTCGGCGCGCGTCATGTCGGCTATCGGGTACCCAATCGTGCACGCGACGGCTATGGACTGAGTGCGAGCCTCGTCGCGTCGCTCGTCGGCCCGGCGCCTGACCTGATCGTCACGGTTGATAACGGCATTGCCAGCCACGCCGGCGTCGCGGCTGCACACGCGCGCGGGATGCGCGTCGTTGTCACCGACCACCACCTGCCGGGTCCAACCCTGCCCGACGCCGATGCGATCGTTAACCCGAACGTGACCCAGTTCGATGCCTGTGGGCAGGCAGGCGCCCAACCGGACCCACGCATGGAGGCCGCACGCATGAACGCCGCGTTCCCGAGCAAGGCGCTGGCCGGTGTCGGCGTCATGTTCTATCTGCTGCTCGCATTGCGTGCCCATCTGCGCGCGAGCGGCGTGTTTGTTGCGCGCGGTGTCGCCGAGCCTGATCTTTCCCTGCTGCTGGATCTCGTTGCACTCGGTACGGTCGCGGATCTGGTTCCATTGGACGGCAACAATCGCATTTTGGTCGAGGCGGGCTTGAAGCGAATCCGCGCGGGCCGTTGTTGCGTAGGCGTAGCCGCGCTGTGCAGCGTCGCCGGACGCGACATGACGCGGATAGTCGCCAGCGACCTCGGGTTCGCGCTCGGACCGCGCATCAACGCGGCCGGCCGGCTCGATGACATGGGGGTTGGCATCGAATGCCTGCTTAGCGATGACCCGACGCGTGCCTTGATGCTGGCTGGCCAACTGTCCTCGATCAATGCGCAGCGCCAGGATCTGCAATTGACGATGGTCGAACAGGCAGAGGCGATGGTGGCCGGGTTTCTCGATCGTCATCGCAGCGACACCTTGCCGCACGGCGTCGTGCTGTACGAACCCGATTGGCATCCGGGTGTGGTCGGGCTGGTGGCGTCAAAGCTGAAGGAGCGCCTGAACCGCCCGGTCGTTGCCTGTGCTCCGGCAGAGGAGGGCAGCAGCGAGCTGCGTGGGTCGGCGCGATCAATCGCAGGCTTCCACCTTCGCGACGCGCTCGCCGACGTCGATGCGGCCTATCCCGGACTGATCACCCGTTTCGGCGGCCACGCAATGGCCGCAGGCCTGACGATTCCGATCGCCAACCTGGCGCGCTTCGCCACCGAATTCGACGCTGCCGCGCACCGCCGCCTTGATGCCGACATGCTCGAACAGTGCGTGTGGAGTGACGGCGAACTCGACCGTGGCGATTTCACGCTCGACGTGGCACAGGTGCTGCGCTACGCCGCGCCATGGGGACAGGGTTTCGCCGAGCCGGCGTTCGACAATGTGTTCGACGTGGAATCCTGGCGCGCGGTCGGCGAGCGCCATCTGAAACTCAGGCTGCGTCTTGCCGGTGGCTCCGAGCCGTTCGATGCGATCATGTTCAACGCGGTCGAGATGATGCCGCCGCCATCGCGACTTCGTGCGGTCTATCAACTCGATCTCAATGAATGGAACGGGCGTGTGCGCCTGCAACTGCTGGTGCGCCATATCGAGGCGATCTGACTCTGCTGAAGGACATCGTCGCGGTACTTGTATCAGATGCGTCGATCTGGTCTTATCGGCACATGTCCTGCCGCACCGCCAAGCTTCCTGCCATCGACACGCGCTCAGCGCACATCTGCGCGCGCGCCGGCAACACCAATAATCGTTCGAATAATAACGCCTGCACAAACAGGTGGGCCGGCACGTAGCCGCAATTCGAACCAGCAACTACGTGACGAAGGCCCGCCGAGTGCGGGCCTTCGTCGTTTTCGGCTTTCATATTCCATTGACGACGAGACAATCACCATGTGTTCAATATTTGGAATGTTTGATCTGCAGCCAGGCGACGATCTGGCCGCATTGCGTCGACAGGCGCTGTCGCTGTCGCAGCGCCAGCGTCATCGCGGGCCCGACTGGAGCGGTGTCTTCGTCGACACCGGCGCGATTCTGGTGCATGAACGCCTCGCGATCGTCGATCCCGTCAGTGGCGCACAACCGCTACGTTCGCGTGACGGTGCATTGGCGCTTGCGGTCAACGGCGAGATCTACAACCATGCCGAACTGCGTGCAGCCAGCGATTACGACTTCACGACGGCTTCCGATTGCGAAGTGATCAACGCGTTGTATCGCGAGCAAGGCGCCGACTTCGTTCCGTGGCTCAATGGCATCTTCGCATTCGCCCTGTGGGACGGAGCTGCGCAGCGCTACCTGGTCGCACGCGATCCGTTCGGCGTGTGTCCGCTGTACTGGGGGCATGATGTGCAGGGTCGAATCTGCGTGGCTTCCGAGCTGAAGGCACTGGTGGATTTGTGTGCCGATGTGGCGGCATTTCCCCCCGGACATGTGTATGACAGCGCCTGTGGCGAACTGCGATGCTATTACTCGAAGCCGTGGCGCGACCATGCTGCGACGCGCGGCCATGCGTTACAGGCGGGCGAGTTGCGCCGGTCGTTCGAGCAGGCGGTGCATCGCCAATTGATGACCGATGTCCCGTATGGCGTTCTGCTTTCCGGCGGACTCGATTCGTCGTTGGTCGCCGCGTGCGCCGCGCGCTTTGCGCGTGAACGAGTTGAAGATGGCGATCGTAGCGAAGCGTGGTGGCCGCGCCTGCATTCATTCGCGATCGGGCTGGAAGGATCGCCTGATCTGGCCGCTGCGAAGATAGCAGCCGATGCACTCGGCACCGTGCACCATGGATTCGTCTACACGTTTTGGGAGGGGCTCGATGCGCTGCCCGAGGTGATCAGGCATATCGAAACCTACGACGTCACCACGATCCGCGCCGCCACGCCGATGTTCCTGCTGGCGCGACGGATCAAGGCCATGGGCGTGAAGATGGTGCTGTCTGGCGAAGGTGCGGACGAGATATTCGGCGGCTATCTGTATTTCCACAAGGCGCCGTCGGCCGAGGCGTTCCACGACGAAACCGTACGCAAGCTTGATGCGTTGCACAGTTATGATTGCCTGCGCGCGAACAAGGCGATGATGGCGTGGGGTGTCGAAGCGCGCGTGCCGTTCCTCGATTTGGAATTCGTCGACGTGGCGATGGGAATGGACGCCGCGCACAAGATGGCGGGGCAGGGTCGCATCGAGAAGTCCGTGCTGCGCGAAGCCTTTGCCGGCGCACTGCCCGATTCGATCCTGTGGCGGCAGAAAGAGCAGTTCAGCGACGGCGTCGGCTACGGCTGGATCGATGGCTTAAAGACGCATGCAGCGCAGGCGGTCGACGAACGCGAGTTCGCGCAGGCGGCGCAGCGCTATCCGTTCAATACGCCGGCGACGCATGAGGCGTTCCTGTACCGGCGAATCTTCGAGACATTCTTTCCGGGGGATGCGTGCGCGGCCACGGTGCCAGGCGGCAAGTCGATCGCGTGTTCGTCGCCGGCGGCGTTGGCCTGGGACCCGGCATTCGCGAATGCGGCCGACCCATCGGGCCGCGCGGTGCGCGGTGTGCACAGCCACGCGCTGGCTTGATAAGATTACGTGTTGAGTTCGCGTCGCTTGCGGCGCCACCACCCACTATAAGAACCGGACATGATCGAAACCAACCCAATCCGCGACCGTATCGCCGATCTCGCTGCACGCGTCGCATCGCTCAGGGGGTATCTTTGACTTCGATGCGAAGGCCGAGCGCCTCGAGGAAGTCACGCGGGAGCTCGAAAATCCCGACATCTGGAATGATCCGCAACGCGCGCAGGATTTGGGCCGCGAACGAGCCAATCTCGAGCGTTTCGTCGGCGGCATCCGCAGCCTGACCGAAAATCTCGCCGAAGCGGGCGATCTGCTCGATCTTGCCATTGGCGAGAATGATGACGACACCGCGCTCGCGGTGGCCGACGATGTCGGAATACTTGGCGCCCAGGTCGACAAGCTCGAATTCCAGCGCATGTTTTCTGGCGAGATGGACGTGGCGAATGCGTTTGTCGACATCCAGGCTGGTGCCGGCGGAACCGAAGCGCAGGATTGGGCCGAGATGCTGCTGCGCATGTACCTGCGCTGGTGCGAGGCGCGCGGCTGGAAGACCGAGTTGCTGGAAGCGAGTTCCGGCGATGTGGCTGGCATCAAGAGCGCAACATTTCGCGTCGAGGGCGAATATGCGTACGGCTGGCTGAAGACCGAAATCGGCGTGCACCGTTTGGTGCGCAAGTCGCCGTTCGACTCGGACAACCGCCGCCACACGAGTTTCACGTCAGTGTTCGTCGCTCCGGAAGTCGACGACAGCATCGAAATCGAGATCAATCCGGCCGACCTGAAGACCGATGTGTACCGTTCGTCGGGCGCCGGCGGCCAACACGTCAACAAGACCGAATCGGCGGTACGCATCACGCACATGCCGAGCGGAATCGTGGTCGCATGCCAAACGCAGCGTTCGCAGCACGCGAACCGCGATCACGCGATGAAGATGCTGAAGGCGAAGTTGTACGAGCGCGAAGTGCAGAAGCGCAATGCCGAGAAGGATGCGCTCGAAGCGACCAAGTCGGATATCGGCTGGGGCAGCCAGATCCGAAATTACGTGCTCGATCAGTCGCGGATCAAGGACCTGCGCACGGGTGTCGAACGCACTGATACGCAGAAGGTGCTAGATGGCGATCTGGACGAGTTCATCGAGGCGAGTCTGAAGTCTGGTCTCGCCGCGGGCGCCAAGCGAATCGATGCCTGAATGATCCGCTGCCAGAAGAGAAAAAGCCTCTCCCAAAAGCGGGAGAGGCCATGATCTTGCGTTGTGTTCTCGTTATTGCGGCGTCGATAGATCGGCCCGGCCATTGATAGGTCGGC
>JBDTWV010000076.1:0-8317 GCA_040006495.1 Dokdonella sp. | reverse complement strand
GCGCTGATGTTCGTAAAGCCAGCCGATGCGGTTTTTGACGCGAGCCAGATAGCGGGCATCACCGGTCAGCTCATACGCACTGACGGTTTCCAGCAGGCCGAGGCCGGTGAACCGTTCAGTGAATTCCTGCCTGGGATCACGATACGGACCGGGGGGATTATTCCAGCCGCCGTTCTCCCACAGCGTCATCATCTTGTCGACCGTGCCGGCATCGTGCTCGCTGTCGTCTCCGGTCAGCGCCAGCGCCAGCAGGATGGGTTCCACGTAGACATATTTTACGTCGCACGGCTTGTTGTTGTACGTCCATCCGCCCGCGCAGAACGGACTCATCGGCAGCCCCTCGCGACCGATGTACTTCATGTAGAAGCGGTAGCTCAGTTCGGCGGCCTGCAGATAGTCGAATCGCCCGGTGCGGACATACGCCTTGAACAACGTCGACGGGCGATCGAACAACCAGGCACTCGGATCGCTGACCGGTAATTTGCGGGCCCAGATGAACTGATTCGACACGAAGCTCGCCTGCGGCTCGTCGGCTGTCGCCGGAAATTGCGGGCCGGCGATCAGGGAGTCGCACAACCAGGCGGGCGTCAGCGTCGCAAGCGCCGCCGGCACCTGCAAGCCGTGCTCCCCTTCGACCAGACCCGCGGCATATGACCAGCCGGGAAGATCGAGCTGGCGTGGCTTGCCGATCGAAAAATAGAATGCCTTCGGCTTGCCGCTCAGCAGCGCGCGAAACTGGGCGCGCACGGCGCGCATGCTGCCGTCCCTGGCAAACCAGCGCACGGTGGTCCGGATCGACGCCGGCACTTCCGCGCCCTGGTCGTCAAGGATGCGCAGCAGATGGCTGTCGCGCAACACGCCGGGAGGAAACGGAATGCCGACCGATACCGGTATTGCCGACGACGCGTCGGGACCGGCATTGCGTTGCAATACGATGCGTTGATTCGGTATCCGTTCCGACGGCGACGGGCGCGGTGTTGCCGGGTCCGACGGCGAAACGACCGCCACCACATAATTTGTCGCGGCGAGCGGGTTCGCGATGGTGCGGTCCATCGATTGTGCTGCCGCGGTGCCTGCCTGCAGCAGGGCCAGCGCTACGCCATAGCCAAGAATGCGCATGATGCCCGGCCACGCGTGCGGCCACCGCGCCCGCGATCGGCAAGGCGATTCGTCCATGCAGGCCGACCTGATACGGGCCATTCAGGCCACCGATGCCTGTGGTGCGACCTTGCGCAAGAGGTGGCGTTCCCAGCGCAGCGCCGTGCCCACGATAAAGTCCAGGTCGTCATGGCGTGGCGCCCAGTCGAGCTGCTGCTTGAGGCGGTCACAGCATGCGATCAGCATGGGCGTATCCCCGGCGCGGCGTGGGCGCTCGATCACGTTCAGCGGCTGGCCGCCCGCACGTTGCACCGCGTCGATCACTTCGCGCACGCTGTAGCCATGGCCGTAGCCGCAGTTGAGCGTCAGCGACTCGCCACCGTCACGCAGATGGTCGAGCGCGCGCAGATGCGCGGCGGCCAGGTCCTCGACGTGAATGTAGTCGCGGATACCGGTGCCGTCGGGCGTGTCGTAGTCGGTGCCAAAGATCGAGAGGCTTGAGCGCTTGCCGACCGCATGTTCGCAGGCGACCTTGATCAGCAGCGTCGCCTGCGGGGTGGAATGGCCGATGCGCCCCAGTTGGTCGCAGCCGGCGACGTTGAAGTAGCGCAGGATCACGTGCCGCATCGCACCGGTGGCGCTGTGATCCCGCAACATGGTTTCGGACATCAGCTTGGATGCGCCATAGGGGTTGATCGGCTGCGTGGGCGTGTCCTCGTCGGCGATACCGCTGGCGGTGGCGCCGTAGACGGCGGCCGTGGAGGAGAAGATGAACTTGTCGACACCGGCCGCGGCACAACAAGCCAGCAGGCTCTCCGTGTTGCAGGTGTTGTTGCCGTAGTACTTGAGCGGGTCGCTTACTGATTCCGGCACCACCGTGTTCGCGGCAAAATGCAGCACCGCATCCACGTGATGATGGGCGATCACGCGGGCGACCAGGGCGTAGTCGCCGACATTGCCCACGACCAGGTCGGCTCCCAGCACGGACTCGCGGAAGCCGGTGGACAGGTTGTCGATAACCACCACGCGCTCGCCACGTTCGGCCAGCTGCTGCACGACGTGGCTGCCGATGTAGCCGGCGCCACCGGTGACAAGAACGCTGTTCATGACGAGTCTCCTTCATGCTCGACGGGAAAGTTGCGGAAGATCCACTGCTCGATGCGATCGAGCAGGCGATCACGATCACCGACGAGAACGTAGGTGTGGTCAGCCTCGCGGATAAATCCGGTGCTGATGCCGGGACGACTGACCACGCGGCCGAAGCACTCGCGGAACTGGCGCGCATGATTGAAGTAGCGGCTGATGCCGCCACTGTAGATAAGGCACAACTTGAGCCCGCGATCGAGCATGTGGCCCAGATCGGCACGCACCGTTGATTGCGGCAGGCGCTCCACCGCGAACACCGGCGTACTGTCGCTCGCTCCAGCCGCCTGCTTCGGGCGAGTGAGCAAGCGCAGCCAACGCGCGGGGCCGAACAACCGCGGCAGGTAGTGCCGCAGATGGAAGCCGACCGTGCGGTAGGCGTAGCCATCCAGAAAGATCGCTCCGGCCACTTTCTCGTCGGTGCACGCCACCGTATGCACGTTCTGCGCGCCGGAGCAAAGCCCGATCAGTACAAACTGTGTGCAGCCAGCCTGTCGGCCCAGCAGCTGGATCGCGTCGCCAACATCGGCGCAGACCTGCCGTGTGCGCGTCTGCGATTCGCCGCTGGCGCCACTGTCTCCGAGTGTGGACAAGTCGAAACGCAGGGTCGGATAACCACTGGTGTTGAGTCGTCGAGTCAACTCCACGTGCAGCCGGAACGGTCCGATTCGATGCACCAGGCCGGCATTCAACACGATCACGCCCACTGCATTTGCGGCCGCTGTCGGCAGTCCGGCAATCCCGACCAGATGGCGAGCGCGACCAAACCGGAAAGCCTGTTCCTGCATCACGTCAGCTCCCGCAGATGCGTCGTCACCGCCTGAATCAGCGTGTGCGACAGGATCGCCATCTCCAGACGACCCGGATCGTCCCAGGGGGTAGCCGGCTGCACGGTCTTCACACGGAGCTGCTCCGTGCCGAGGCTGCGCCGGTTGTGGGTCGACGCTGGTGCGAGCGAATCCAGCACCAGGGTAGGTACGGGCGGCGGGGCTGGTTGCCATGCAACCAGCTGCTCACGCAACCTTGCGCTGATCGCGAAACCCAGCCACTGGTCGGCGGCATCGGTTGCCTGTCGCGGTGTGCTGAAGCGTTTTGGGTCTATCCGCAGCGCGTTTTGCGAAGCGTCCATCCGGGCGACGTAGTCCTTGCCGTCCAGGATCGGGTCCCACAGCACCAATTCGGTGAACCGGGCCGCTGCGGCCGTAGTCAATGCGATGCTGCCACCGAGGCGGGCGCCGAACGCGATTATGTGATCGGTCTTGCTGCGCCGACGCAACTCGTTGGCGGCATCCCAGGTGTCGGCAAGGCAGCGCTGCCAGTCGACTTGCGCACTGGCGCCGGCAGAGTCGCCACAGCCGTAGTAGTCGAACCGCAATACGGCGATGCCTTCCGCGGCGAGTGCCCGAGCCAGTTGCCGATAGAGGCGATGGCAGCGAATCTGCTCCTGCCCCAGCGATGGACACAGCAGCACCGCTTTCCGGGCCGGCGTGCCTTCGCAGTGGTACAAGCCGAACAATTCTCCGCGCGGCCCGAAGTAGAGAGGCGTCTCGGCTTCAAGAGGCGTCGCCAAGTTCGTCACCGCCGGTACACCACACCAAAGAAAATCTCGGTTTCACGATAGTTCTGGGCCACGGCATTGCTGTTGCGCCGTTGCTGGATCACCGAGGCATGCCAGTTCCAGTGCTGTGTTTGTTGTTTGCTCAGATCAAGACCGAAGCGGATCGTTGTATCGCGCCGACCGAGATCGCTGTAGGTCCGTCGCTCGCCTTCAGCAAACGCCGACAGCGCGAGTGTCGGTCGCAACCGATAGGCAAGACTCACGCCACCACCGCGATTGGTCTGGTCCAGGGTCGCATCGCCGAGGTAGTGCAACTTGCCGAATACCGGTGTCAGCGACAGCGTCAGTCGCTCATTGTGGAAGGCATAGGTCGCCTCCACACGCCGCTCGAGATAGACCTGCGGGTTGATCGCGGTATTGCCGGTGCTGATCGCCCCGCCACTCGCGCTGATGGCCATTTCCAGCGGCTGCATCATGTCCTGCGCGGCGTCGGAGTACTGATAGACGCCCGCGAGGGTGAAGGTGCTGCGTGCCGTTGGCCGCCAATTCAGGGTTGCCCGTGCGAGCGGGCTCGATTCCTTTCGCGCGTGGGAGAAATGCAGTTGCGACCAGCCGGCCAACACGTCGGCATCAACTGTCGCGAGTTTTTTCGTGTAGCGCGCATACAGCTCGTTGCGAACGAAGTTGCCACCGGTTTGGAAGTTGCCACCGGTTTGGTTGTCGAATCGCACATCCTGGGTTTCAATGTTGGCTGAAAACTGATCGGTGGGACTGATGTCCCGATACAGGCGCAATGCGGCTACCCCACGCGAGGAGTTGAACTCGTCGGTCTTCGACGCGTAGCTGTTGATGTAACGCAGCTCGGCCTGACCGTGCAGCGCGTCACCCAGGCGAAAATGCAGGGTCGGTCCGAGCGAGAGCACGTTGGTCTGTTGTTGATTGCCCGGCCCGTTGCTGACCAGTGAATCGACCGGTTGAACCCCGGCATAGTCCTCAACACCGAAGTCCAGCCGCTGCGGCAACACGGTCCAGTTGGCCTGGCCTGCGAGCTGGGTGCGCGTCTGGTTGTCAAATCTGCCACCGAGGTAATCCCGATATTCCAGATTGCCGACAACATTGGCCTGCAAGGTCGACCCTTGCTGTGCGAGCGCGAAACCGAACCCGGGCGTGAGTATGTCCTGACCAACTGGATTGCTGGTGCTCAGATTGATGTTGTTGCTGTGCTCGGCGTCGGCATAGAAGGTGTAATCCAATGTGCCGGCCCAGGCCACGCCCGGGACAGCCGTGAGCAGCAGCGCGATCCCGCGGGCGAGTGTGATGGATGCCGGCATGTCTCCCCCTCATGATCGCAGTGAAATCACTTGAAGCGCAGCGTGAAGGCCTACTGTGTCTGGTTGAAAACCACGCCAGCCAGTTTCCGTGGCTCGAAGTTGGCAACGGCCTGGCTGATGGCGGCCGGCGTGTCACGCCCATATCCCGCAACGACGACCACGAAATCAGCCAGGTCCGAGAGGATGCGTGCGTCGGGCGAGCCCTTGATCGCCGGCCCGTCAAGAAAGATGAAGCGGTCCGGGTAGCGGCAACGCAGCGAGTCGAGCGCGATACGCATGCGGAACGAGGAAAAATATTCGCCGCTGTTCTCGCGTGCGTTGCCCGCCGGAATCAAGCGCAGGCGCGGAATGCCCGTGCGGTAGAGAATGGATTCGATACCGAGCTTTGGATGCTCGAGGAATTCGATCAGTCCACCCGTCACCGGCTCGACGCCGAACGCCTTGTGCTGGTTCGGATAACGAAGGTTGCAATCGATCAACAGGCTGGTCTTGGCTTCATCGAAGGCGAATGCCGCCGCCAGGTTGCAGGCCACGAAACTCGCGCCCGAGCCCGGGCTCACCGCGACGACCAGGGTGACGAAGTTCTGCTGTTCCGCCAACCCCAGAAGACGGGTGCGGATCTCGCGGAAGGCATCCGACTGCCGCCGAACCGACTCCTCGCGATGGATCATTCGCCGCTGCTCGAGCTGCCGCGGTGCGAGCGCACCGCCCTCCACCGTCATGCGTGAAATTTCGTGACTGGCCGAATGCGGCTGCGCGAAATCGCGCGTCCCGATTTCCGCGGGTTCATCGCCGACACTTGCACAGAAGACGTTCTTTCCTCGATTCTTCATGTCTATGCCTTCAGCTTGAAAAAGAGCAGGAGCAGGATCAGGACCAGATGGAACGCGGCAACTCCGGTGACGACCAATAGCGGCCTATGCCTTCAGTTTGAACAAAAGCAGGGCCAGATAAACCGCGGCAACTCCCGTGACGATCAAGATCAGCATCGTGTTCTGCAGGCGACCGCGTCGGCGATCGCGTGGCGTCGGGTAGAACGGGATCGTCGCCAGCGCCGTCAATCCAGTCGAGTGCTCGAGCTGCCATACCGAGCGAACTCTTGGATCGAATCGCACCATGCAAAAAAGCAGGCCGAGCGGGATAGCAAACGACATCGCGATCCCGACGAGACCGAAGTGCATGAAGCGCAGCCCCGAGGGCGTGAGCGGCATCACTGCGGGATTCTGGACGAGGAACGTGAGGCCTCGTTGTTCGTCATCCAGGTTCATCGACACACGCGCATTCTCCCGACGCTTGAGCAGGTCCTGGTAGACATCGCGATTGACGTTGTAGTCGCGGGTCAGCTCGGAGGTCACGTTTTCCGAGTTGGAGATACGCGCGCTCCGCCCCAGTTCGGATTGCAGCATCGATTCGCTCGCGTCCAGGCGTGCCGAGGTCGCGGCGACATCGCTGCGTGTGGTCGCCAGCTGGATCTTCAACTGCTGGTAAAGAGGGTTCATCTGCACGGTGCTGTCCAGCGGCACCTGGGTGCCGGCGAGCAGGGCACCCTGTTTGCGCTGGTTCGATTGCGCGAGTTGCTGCCGCAGGTCCTGCATCTGATGGCGAATCCGTATCACGTCGGGATATTGATCGGTGTAGGTCAGCAGCAACGTGTCCAGCTGGGCCTGCAGTTCGGCAAGCCGGGTCTGGTAAATGCCCTCGGTCGTCTGCACCGCATTGACTTCGGATTCGCCGGACAATTGCGACTCCATCGCGGCGGCCTGCGAGCGTTTTTCCATCACCGCCATACGCGTGTTTTCGATCTGCGTGCGCAACTGGCTGATCCGCGCCATGGTGTCCGTCTCGCTGCCAGGGCGCGCATCAGCGTTGGAGTCGCGGTAGTCCTTGAGCTTGCCTTCGGCATCCGTCAGCTTGTGCCGGTAGGCCTCGACCTGGCTGTTGATGAATTCGTACGCCTCGCGGCTTTCGCGTTGCTTGGAAGCCAGACTCTCGCGAATGAACAGCTGGCCAAACTGCCGGGTGACGTCGAAGGCGCGTTTGGGATCCGAGTCGAAATAGCTGATCGTGATCAGGTTATCGTGCGCGGTCTGGACACGGGTGCGCGACTTGATGCCTTCGACAAGGCGATCCAGCTCGATCGGCGTGGGCCGTGTTGCCATCCAGCCGCCGGCGAGCAGAACCTCCTGCATGACCTTGCGGCTGAAGATCACGTCCCGTGCCATGCCCACGCGATTCTTGTTCGCGGTGGGTGAGGCTGCGCCCTCCATCAGCGGCGTGATGATGCTGCTCTCCTGCGCCAGGATCGTGATGGAAGCCTCGTACTTCTTCGGCCACAGCACCCCGACTACCAGCGCGATCAGTGCGATCGCGGCGAACGCCAGGCCCAGTGCGACCCGGCGCCGTCTCGCTTCGCCCAGCAGCGCCGGCAGCAGGCCGTCGAAAAGTGCCAGTTCCCCATTCATCACCTTCCCCCTTCCCCGTCTCGCTCCTTCCCCACCTGCATGTTCAGAAACTGCGCTGAGGCACCGTGACCACGTCACCGGGTTGCACCGGATAGTTGTTCGCCAGATCCCCCTGCTGCAGTATTTTCCCCAGACGCACGGCATACGAGGTCGTGGTACCGCCCTTGCCCCTGCGAAAGAGCTCGGTGCGATCCGAAGCGGCAAATTCAGTGGTGCCGCCGGCCGCCAGCACGGCGTCCAGCACCGTCATCCCCTGGCGATACGGAATCGAAACAGGGTTGCGCACGGCGCCAGTGACGCGTACCCGCGACAGATATTCGTTGCTCCGCAGCGCGGTCAGGATCACCGCCACCTGGGGATCGCGCACGAAAGACTGCAGCTTCGCCTTGATTTCGGCGGAGACCTGGTCCGGCGTCTTGCCGCCCGCCACGACATCGCCGATCAGTGGGACCGTGATCCTGCCGTCGGGTCGCACCGGAACGCTCACACTGAGGTCAGGGTTATGCCATACCGTGATCTGCAGCTGATCGTCGACACCAATGAGATAGGTGTTCACTGCCTGCGCGGCGGGATCCAGTCCCGGTGGCACGGAGTTGTCACCGCCAGTGGCGCAAGCGGCCAACATGCATGCAAGACACGACACGACGAACCAACAGAAAAGTTTCATAATTGCCCCCATCAATGTCTGAAACTGTGATCTCCATTCCATCACTTCTTCTTGACAT
>JBDTWV010000075.1:0-8343 GCA_040006495.1 Dokdonella sp. | reverse complement strand
GTTGCGAGGACAAATAGACGCCATGGCGGCGCGCAGGCAAAGCAGCGCGCCGCCGTCTTTCGAGTTTCTTCAACCTCGGCAACCATATCGGCAACCTGCCCTTGCGAGCGCGTTTTCCAGGGGCAACGGGAGTGTGACGATATATCATATCAAACAATCATGAAATCCTGCCGGAAGTCATGGCTTCGCGCCCACGACGCGTTCGCACGTTGGGGCAAATTGGGAGTCATCCGTTGGCCACCAACCACGCGATGCCGCCGGCACCGGAATCGCTGGCGATTGCGGCGCCAGCTTCTGCAGTGCGCGCCGCGCCTTTCTTTAGGTTTTTCGTCCAGCTTTGCCGCCAGTGCCAGATCGGGCGGTGGCTACCCAAGCCACGGCGCTGCAGCGGGCTTCGCCGGGGCCCTCATCGCGGCCGGGCTTCAGCGTCGATGCTGTTGAACGGGTCCTCGACGGAAGTCACTCAAGCCGGTGGGATCGCCAGCGGGCGCGATGCTCCTGTCTCGGCCAGTCGAAAGGCATCGCGGCTGCCGCCGCTTCCAGCAGAGGCGGCAAACCGGCTGGCTGCGCCACCACGTCCGCCCGCACCTCGGTTGCAATTACTCACTTCCTTGAGCAGATGCGGCGATGAGTGCACCGTGGCCCGCAGCCAGCGCATGTCGACACGGATCGCGCGCCCGCGGCACCTCATCGGATTTCGCCGCGAACCCGCGCAGGCGTTCGCCCTCGTCGCCGAGCGTGCGGCCAGCGTGCAAGGCGTCGCGAAGCGGCGTGGTCGCGATGGCCTGGGCGGCGTCCCGACTTCCGGGCGCGGCGAGCAGGCATTTGCGTATGGCAGGGCCCGGGAAAGCTAACGAAACCCAAGACCCAAGGCGATTGTGGAGGACCCGTCACACACCGCCGATGGCTACCGGATGCGGAACTTGTGGACAAATAAAAGTACTGCAAAACAGCATGCTGTTTCTTCGCCGGCCAAGGACTGGAAGCGAAGGCTTGTCTCGCGGTTTTGTCACAGACCCTCAGTGCAATCGAACATCATGCAGAAAAGCATCGAGCAGGACACCGCGATATTTCTGCCGGTGGATCAGCAGCGAAAGTGTGCGGCGCAGGTCGAGGAACGGCGTCTTCAGCGCCTTCAGCCGTCCGGCCGCCACCGCGTCGGTGACCGCTACCGCCGGCAGGCAAGCGATGCCGAGGCCGGCCACGACGGCTTGCTTGATCGCTTCGATCTGATCGAGTTCCAGCACGGTCTCGCCCGGCGGCAACTGCGCCAACACGCGTTCGCTGGTGGTGCGCGTGGCCGAACCGGGCTCGCGCAACACCCAATGCGCGCCGGCGAAATCCGCCGGATTCACGCGGCGCTTGCGTGCCAGCGGATGATCCGGCGCCGTGCACACCAGCAGGTGATCGTCGCGCCACGGCCGCACCTCCAGCTGCGCGGCGGTCACCGGCCCTTCGACGCAGCCGATGTCCAGAGTGTGATCGAGCAGACCGGCGGCGATCGTTGCGGTATTCGCCACGCGCAGGCGGATCGCCACGTGCGGATGCGCGCGCACGAACGCGCCCAGCAATTCGCCGACCCGGTAGTTGCCGACCGTGTTGCTGGCACCGATGCGCAATTCGCCGCCGAGTGTGCCGCTCTCCCCAGCGCCACGCCGGCCAAATTCGGCATGTCGCTCCAGCAGTTCCTGCGCCAGCGGCAGCAGTTCGCGACCGCGCGCATTGAGGTGCAGGCGCCCCCGTTCACGCGCGAACAGCGGCGCATCGAGCTGCCGCTCCATTTCCGCCAGCGCCATGCTCGCCGCCGGCTGGGTCAGGTGCAGGCGTTCGGCGGCGGCACGCACGCTGCCGTACAGGGCGATGTGCACGAAGACATCGAGTTGGCGCGGGCTGATGTTGATCATCAGCGTAGTTTATATGCTCTATAAGATATTTAAAGTTTTATTGATTGATGCGTGCGCGGACAATGGCGGTGTCACAGGAGTCCACCCATGCATCCGTCAGCCAACACCACCTTCGTCCATTCCCGCATGCCCGCACAATTGCCAGGGCTATTGCTGACGGGAGCCATCGCATTGCTGGCGCTGCTGCTGGGACGTTGGGCGCCGCTGATCGGCGGACCGGTATTCGGCATCGTGCTCGGCATCGCGGTACGCCACTTCTTTGCGCCAAGCGCGTCGTTCACGCCGGGTATCGCGTTCGGCGGCAAGCAGGTGCTGCAGTGGTCGATCATCGCGCTCGGCTTCGGACTCAGCCTGGATCAGGTCGCGAAGACCGGTCTCGAATCGCTGTCAGTGACTGTGGTGACGATGACGGTCGCGTTTCTCACCGCGTGGCTACTCGGCCGCTGGCTCGGCGTGCATGACAAACTGAAGATCCTGATTGGCGTCGGCACCGCGATCTGCGGCGGCTCGGCGATCGCGGCGGTGACGCCGATCATTCGTCCCGACGACCACGACACCGCGTTTGCAATCTCGACGATCTTCCTGTTCAACGTGGTCGCGGTCCTTCTTTTTCCGCTGCTTGGCCACTGGATGCATCTGTCGGACATGGGTTTCGGCCTATGGGCCGGTACCGCGATCAACGACACCTCGTCGGTAGTGGCCGCCGGCTACAGCTACAGCAGCGCCGCCGGCGACTACGCGACCATCGTCAAACTGACCCGCGCCACGCTGATCATCCCGATCTGCCTTGCGCTGGCACTCGTGGTCGGCGTGCGTGAAAAACGCCGTCAGAAGCAGGCCGGTAGCGACGCCGGCAACTTCAGCCTGGCGCGCATCTTTCCCTGGTTCATCCTGTGGTTCCTGGTCGCCTCGGCGGTACGCACTGCCGGCCTCATTCCGCTCGCCGCGCAGCCCATTCTGCATACGCTGGCGGAGTTCCTGATCGTCGTCGCACTGACCGCGATCGGTCTGTCGGCGGATCTGCGCAAGATGGCTGCCGGTGGCGCGCGGCCTATCCTGCTGGGTCTGGGTGTATGGATTGCGGTGGCGGTTAGCAGCCTGCTGGTGCAGCGGGTGATCGGCCAGCTTTAGGAGCTGACTCGCGGCGACTCGACTGTCAGCGAAAGTCAGCGCCACCGCGCTGCGCCGCGTTGACGACGGACGGCCATTCGCTCGCGAGCACTGCAAAGATCAGATCGTCGACCCATTCGCCGCGCCAGAACAAGCTCTCGCGGTGATGGGCTTCCTGACGCCAGCCCAGCGCACGCAACAAGGCCACGCTGCGCACATTGCGCGGGTCCACCGAACCCACCGCGCGGCGATAGCGCAGCGGGCCGAAAACGAAGTTCAGCGCCGCGCTCAGCGCCTCGCGTGCATAGCCGTGGCCCTGCTGTGCCGGTGCCAGCGAGATCCCCATTTCGACCGCGCCATCGTGCTCGTCGGGGAAGTGCAGGCCGAGGTCCCCGATCAACAGTCCGCCCTCACGCAAGCGAATCGCGCGCTGGCACCACTGCCCCGCGCTGCCGAACAGCACGGCCGCCTGTTTGGAAATGAAATCGGCGGCATCGTGCTCGCTGCCCGGCCGCCAGCCCTGATACAGCGCGACCACTGGATCGCTTCGATACGCAAACAGCGCGGAGGCATCCTCAGCCCGCAGTTCGTCCAGGATCAAGCGGCGCGTTTCGATCGGCTTGTTCGAGTTGCTCAAGTGACTGTCCTGCAACGCGTTGTCCGCGTGTGGATGAAAAAAAGTACTTTGATCGTTTTTGGAAAGCAGGGCGTCCACGGGCAACGCCGTCACGACCGTCCGTATCGGAACGGAGTCCGGCCAAAGATCGGTCCGCGCGGGAACGCGCCACGCAGACCCGTTGCCAAGCGGCAAAGGCGATGGTGCGGAGCCTTTGCTGTCAGCGAGTTCTATCGCACGTCAGCACGGCGTTGCGACAGCCGTGGCGCTTGCCTGCTGCATCGGAATAATTGACGGCGACCATGTCGGGATTGTTGATTGTAGTCACAAACGTCGACTTCGCTCCGGGCATGTCAAGGGTGTGGAATGGCCCCTTGCCGCGACGAAGCCATGAAGACTCCAGTCGCATCGTAGTACTAGCCGGCGATCTGACCGACGTCATTGATCGCGAATGCAGCCGTGCCGGCAGCGCCCGGTACGTCATCGACGAGCAGTTTCTGTTGGCACCGCGATAGAAGCCGTAGGTTTGATCCGGATGGGTATCCGAATAGCCGATCAGCTCGCCGTTATTGCCGATACCAAGCGGGTAGGTGTCGCGCGCGCCAGGGAGGTCGATCGGCGTATCGTGCCAGCGGCGGCGCAAACTCCGTGGTAGGTCACGTCGGCGTCCCAGTACACGCCGGCTATCGCGCCGAACAGATTCACTCCGCCCACAGGCGAGTTGAGGTTGCCGGGAAAGTAGACCGTTTCGACATTGCCCCGCCGGATCACGAAACCGTGCTGCGCTCTGGACGCTTCGGGATGGCCGCCGAAGGTGGTGCCGAAATCGATGGGGCCGCCGGCTGCCCGCACGCGAGTAGCCGTTTTGGATGGTCTGCTGTCGACCTCGTGCTGTCAGCCCCCGCCCGAATTTACCATTCTGATAGCAGCCGCTGGCGGCTTGCCTTGATGGTGCTGGCGATGGCGCGCTCGGAAGCAATTGCGCGCGCCAACGGGACCCTGAAGAACTGCGTGCGCTGAAGCCGGGTCAAGCGCTGCAGTGCGTTTGGCTGCACCTCAGTGAAGAGCACTATTTCCGATCGATTTGGATATTTTCCTTGCGTCCGCTTTGGCCGACGGCAAGCATGATGCCGATGCCAAGAATGATCATCACCCCTATCACAATCCATGTGGGCTCGATGCTGGCGAGAAAGCCGAGTTTCCACAGCGCCGCCAGAATACCGCCGACAAGAATGATGAAACCTGCGAGATACACACCAATCCATTTCATGGAGAATCCTGCTTAAACGAAATGCCAAACGTGTCAGCCTGTTTGCGCAAGCACCCAAGTCTTGAACTGACGTGCGGAATCGCGTTCGGCGTGATGGGCGAGGAAATCGAAATCGTTGAGCAGCGGAGGATACGCTTCGGCGCGGTTGATGTAACTGTCCCGATTGGCAGCAAGCTGCTCGAACGCGGGCACGGGCACGTAATGATTCGGGCTGGTTGTCCCGACGTTGCGGCAACCTGAGCGCCATCGCCTGCAACATGGCGCGTGGTGTGATCCCGGGCCGGGCCGTTGGCCACCAGCATCACGAACATGCTGGCAACAACCCATGCAAGATGACGGTTCGAATTCATGACGCTTCCTTCACCGCGGGACGAGACGGGACTGTGCGGATTCCTGAGCGGGCCGTTCCTGGATTCGCGTCATGGATGTTCTCATTGCCCGACATCCTGGATACGCTGATCGCTCTGTCTTCTGTGTACGAAAGCGCACAAGGTCGCCATAGTTTCGGACGGTCGGCGCAATGTTTGCCGGCGTCCGGGACGATGCAGTCGGGTACGGCGCGACCATCTGAGCCCGGGTCAACTTGATATGTAGTGCGTTGCAGTACCGCAGACGCTGCACTGAGTGGCCATCGCCTGCAGTGCCAGGCGTGCGACCACGCCAAGATTGCCTATAAGCCCGGCCGCAACGGGCACTGCTGCCAACTGCGAAGGCGGTCACGGCATCGGTTGCCTGGGGCACACTGCGACCGTCACGTGATCATCGTCGCAGCCCTGCCACAGCCCGTCATTCATAGCTTCCGTCAGGTTGCGTGGTAGCAGTTGTTCAAGTTCGCTGTAAGCGGTGCAGCGATCGGCGATATCGATCAATGCTGCGCGATGACCGGGGCGATCGCCCACGCCAGGCGTATTTTTCGCTCAATCAACGGCATGAGTTTCAACGCGGTGCAGCCTTGAACCATCGTGGCTAACCGAGTGTCAACCGCGGTCGTGCTGATGTTGATGGTGGATGTCCGGATAGTGCGGATGCTTGTGTGTCAACGGCTCGTGAGTGTGCTCATGGGTGTGAGGTTCGCGCCCTTCCCCGTCGGAATCGTGCGTGTGCACGTGGTGCTCGTCGTGCACATGGCGGTGGGTATGGGTAATCGGCTCGTGGGTGTGCAGGTGCTCGTGGCGTTCAGTCAGGTGCAACCACACGCCCGCCCCCATCAGGCCCGCCGCCAGCCAGAACATGGGCGAGGCGTGATCGCCGAACGCGAGGATCGCGATTGCCGCGCCCAAGAACGGCGCTATCGAAAAATAGGCACCTGTGCGTGCCGACCCCAGGCCTCGCAGTGCCAGCACGAACAGCACCAGACTAATGCCATACCCCAGCAACCCGACGGTCATAGCCATGCCGACGAGCGGCATCGCCGGCCAACGCGTACCGAGCAGCAGCGCAATCCCCACGTTGACGATCCCTGCCACGAGTCCCTTCAATCCCGCGATGAACAATGCATCCGATGCTGACACCTTGCGAGTGAAGTTGTTATCCAATGCCCAGCACAGACAGGCGCCGGCAATCAACAACGCGCCCCAACCCATGCTCGCGCCATGCGAGGCACCCGGTACTCCCAACACCACAGCCCCCGCGACAATGAGGCCCATCCCCAGCACTATGCGGGGGTCGGCGTTTTCGCGGAAAACGATCCATGCCAGCAACGCTGTCAGCACCGCTTCGAGGTTCAGCAGCAACGATGCGGACGATGCCGATGTCCGCGTCAGGCCAAGCAGGAGGGCCACCGGACCGAGGACGCCGCCAAACCCGATGGCTAGCAGGAACCAGAGCCACTCCTTCGGCATCATCGATGGCGCCCGCCAGCCGCGATCCCGAACGGTCCGGATCAATCCCAAGCCGATACCACTGCCGAGATACAGCAAGCCGGCCAGAAGAATCGGCGGAGTGTCGCGCAACAGCTGCTTGGCGATTGGCGTGCTCGCGCCGAACAGCAGCGCCGCGGCAATGGCGGCAGCAATCGGGGCAGAGATGGAGACGCGGGGCATCCGGGAAGTCTAGCGGGGTTTGCGGAAAGCGCGATCGCGTTCATTCCCTTGCACCGGACCACAACGAACGTTACCGCCGTCAGCGCTTCGCGCAGCCAGGGGACACCGTGGCTGGCTGGAAGATCGCCGGCGGTGTCGCTCCCCGACGCCTTGTGTCTGTTCTCGACGCCTGCATGTAGCCGACCATCGCATTTTGGCCGCCGCCGATGCCGAACGTTCTCCGCTGCTCAGGCTTCCCTTCCCTGAAGCGACCGTTCGCCGCCGGCAGAAACGGGGCGCTAGCGGACCTGCCAATGCGAAGCCGTGACGTCCGGTGTTACCCCTGAGGCCTCTCCCTATTCCAGTACTCCCATGCCACAAAACACACGGTCGATGGCCGTAGGGGCTGATCGGCCTGTCTGGATGACCGAAGAAGGGTACGTACGACGCAGAACATTGTTTCTCCAAGTCTCACCGATGCCCAGCTGCTAGCCGTCGACGCGGCATTCACCTACCTGGATACGTGATGAGCGGGCTCATTGGCTCGCCGCTGCCGCAGAAGCGGTTGTTGCGGAAGATGGGCGAGAAGTCGGAGTCCTTGTGCTGTCGGGTGCTGCTCGTGCTAGTGCGAATCAGCCTGCTGGCGTCGGGCACGCTGGATGATCGGGTCGCACTCGATCGACTGCGTCAGCGCCTGACGCGCTTCAGGGAGCAGGCAGCGGATACGGGCAACGCGCTCAGCGGTGACGTGATGACGACGTCGCCGCAGGTCCAGGCGCAGATCAAGCTCACCGCCCGTAGCAAGGCATGCAAGCGCTACGCGGCGATCGGCGTACGCGGTTCCTGCGTGCCGCGAAGCCGTTGGTGGACTAGGCGGCATGACCCGTCGCAGAAATCGCTCCAGTGCATCGACCCGAGGTTGCAGCGATGCGGCTTTTTCTATTTTCCCTCGACTGAAATCGGCGCGACCGCGGCTGCCCGCGTCTCGCCACAACCCGTCGCCAACCGGCCACCTTTGCGGCACTCGCTCCGCACACGCCTACGTTCCAATGATCCTGCGCGAGCGACTATCGAAGGCAGGGCAGGGATGGCCCGAGTCGTCGCGCAGTCCGGGTCCACACGCGTGGGCCCGTCGTTCGATCCAGTTTATGCCTTGGGGGAAATGTGTCTGACCGTCTGCGGGTTGTGAAGGAAGCGTCGCGCCATCTATTCAGCGCGAAAATCATCATCATGGGCGTGGTCGCGTGCGCGGCATACGCGGTGTACAAGCATCCGCCGGTGCAATCCGTCGGGCGACAGGAAGTTGGGGTGCGCCTGAACCGGCTTACGGGTTCGACGACGCAGCTGGGCGAAGGCCTCGCGCTGGTGATCCCGGGCGTGCAAGACCTGCGTCGCTACTCATTGCAGGACCAGACCTACACG
>JBDTWV010000074.1:0-8355 GCA_040006495.1 Dokdonella sp. | reverse complement strand
AGTTGAGCGCGATGGGCATTGGCATCGCCCTCGACGATTTCGGAACTGGCTACTCGTCACTGCGATTGCTGCGCGCGTTCCCGTTCGGCAAGATCAAGATCGACATGTCGTTCGTACGCGACATCGGCCGCAGCTCCGACTCGACCGCGATCATTCGCGCGATCATCGGGCTGGCGCGCGAACTGGGCTTGACCACGGCCGCCGAAGGCATCGAAACCCAGGCCCAATGGAATTGGCTCACTGAGCAGGGCTGCGACGAGGGGCAGGGCTTCCATGTCAGCGAACCGCTCACGGCGGCGCAGATCCAGGGTTTCCTCGCCGAATGCGTGACTCCCTCGGCCCACTTCCAACCGATGTTCGATGCGGCCGGACATCCAAAATCCAACCACGTGCGTTGACCGCAGGGTGGCGCGCGGTCAAGCGCTGGACCATGGTGATCATGTAGATCGTCGCCACGACGGCGAACAGGGCCGGCGCCTTGAGCCGTGGGATCCCTGGGCTGTCGCGCTAAGACTGCTTGTAGGGTAGCCCGTCAGCGCAAACGCTCTGCGGGGTATGCGGCTCGATCGGAGCGCGTCATGATCGCTTCATTGCACAATGCACATTGCACTGGCAGCCTGCGCGCCGCGCCCGTCGCCACCGCCGGAGGTTTCGATGATCGCCGCTTCGCTGTTCAGCGACATTCGCGAAACCGTGCATCGCGGTGCCGACGATCTGCTCAGTGCGGGCCTGGGACTGGACGGCTTGCGCGCACCACCGCCGGCATTCGCGGCCGTGGCCGCGCCGATTGCGTCGGAACTGCGTCGCCGCACGATCTACACAAGCTGGCATGGCATCGCCGATCTTGGCCCGTTGGGTGGTTACGGTAGCGTCTATGGCGCGGTGCCGGATGTTCCGGGCCGCGAATACACCGCGTTCGTAACGCTGCCTGGCGCGAGGTCACCGCATCGCGTGCTGGTTCAGACGCCTGACGGATTCGACGCGAAGGCACGCTGCCTGTTGGTCGCACCGTCGTCGGGCTCGCGCGGCGTGTACGGCGCGATTGCGCTGGCCGGCGCATGGGGTTTGCCGCGCGGATGCGCAGTCGCGTATACCGACAAGGGTACTGGCTCGGGCTATTACGACCTCGATTCGCAAACCGGCGTCGCCCTCAATGGCACACGTGCACAGCGGGGTGCGGCACCGCTCGAATTCGACGCGGGTACAAATCCGGCGGCGCACGGTGTCGCGGTCAAGCATGCGCATTCGGGCGACAACCCGGAAGCGGACTGGGGTCGGCATGTACTGCAGGCCGCGCAGTTCGGCCTCGCGATGCTCGATCGGGCGTATCCGGCGCAGGCGCCGTTCACCCCGCAGAACACGCGCGTGATTGCAATCGGAATCTCCAATGGCGGCGGCGCGGTGTTGCAGGCGGCCGGCCTCGATGACGCGCATCTGCTTGCTGGTGTCGTCGCGCTGGAGCCGAACGTGCATGTCGCCGGTCACGGCCGCGCCTTGTACGACTACGCGACCGACGCGGCGTTGTATCTCCCGTGCGCGCTCGCTGCTGCACGCTTCGATGCAACCCCGTTCGCACGCGTGCAGGGCGCAATACCACCGGCGTGGGTCGCGCGTTGTGCGCGTCTGCGCGAGGTGGGATTGATCGCCGGCGCCGACACCGCGGCGCAGGCGGACAGCGCGCTCGATCACTTGCGCGCTGGCGGGTGGGACGAACGCGCGATCGACACAGCGGCGAGCACCACCGCGCTTGATCTGTGGCGCGCCGTTGCGGCAACCTATGCCTCGGCCTATCTGCGCGCCCGCGCCGATGCAATGCCGTGCGGCTTCCGCTTCGGCGCACTCGAGGCGACGGGCGCGCCGATCGCAGCTGATGCGGCGACCCGCGCGGCGTGGTGGTCGGACGCGAGCGGGATTCCGCCGGGTTCCGGTGTGCTGCTGCTCGGAGGCGTCGAACCATCGGAGGACCCGACTGCAGTTGGGTTGGATTGTCTGCGCGCGCTTTGGACTGGCGATGGCGCGGATGCCCGCACTCTGCACGCCGCTGTTGCCGCGACTGCGGCGAAGCTTCCGCGTGCCGATCTGCCGATTATCGTCGCGCAGGGCGAGGACGACGGCCTGCTGCCGATTGCATTCGCGAGTGCGCCCTACGTCGCCGCACTCGAAGCGGCCGGTCGCACGCCAGTGTACTGGCGCGTGCCGCATGCGCAGCACTTCGATGCATTCCTCGGCGTGCCCGGTTTTGGCGATCGCTACGTGCCGCTGCTGCCATATGGCTATGCGGCCCTCGCTCGGCTGTGGGCGCATCTGTCGGATGGCGCGGCGCTGCCGCCATCGCGCCGCTTCGATACGAAGTCGCGCGGCTCGATTGCTCTCACGTCGGGCACACTCGGTCTGTGAACGCGTTGGCCTCGTAACCCCGCGCAGCGGATGCATGCGTTGGAGTTAGGGTCCCACCGGAGACGGCTGCCATGCGATTCGTGTTGTTGGGTCTCGCTACTTATTCGAACAGCGTCGCGCCGAAGTTTTGACCTGGCGCGACACGCGCAAACCCCTTGCAGGACCGTAGTCCGGGGGGAGTTTGCGAACCCAGCCCGCGGACCTGCAGGAAACAGCCGCCCACTTTCGGTGGGGCGCTGCCGCGCAGCAAACGGTTTGTCGCTTTTGGTGGGAGCGACGACTGCCGCGATGCCGTTCGATATGCCGCGAACGCCATTCCCACCGCCACCTTTTTTGAAGGCGAGGGTTTTAAAGCATCGAGTCCGCCGACGTTTCCACAAAGGCAAAGACACGCCACGGGACGTTTGATGCGAGCGGCGCAGCCGCGATTTGCCTTCTCGCAAGTACGTGTCCCGGCCGCGCTGATGTGAGGGCCGGCCGTACAGGCGCCGCCGACAACGTGCGCGATTCTCAGCGTGCCGGTTGCAGCAGTCGTGCGTGCTTGTTCGCGCGCCGCGCGTGCAGGCGTTCGCGCAAGCACGAGAAGATCAGGTAGATCGCAGGAGTCGACAGCAGAGTCAGGCTCTGCGAAATGATCAGGCCACCGATCATGGCGATGCCGAGCGGGCGACGCAGCTCCGAGCCGGCGCCGAGGCCGATCGCGAGCGGCGCGGCGGCGAGGATCGCGACCATCGTCGTCATCATGATCGGCCGGAAGCGCGCCACGCACGCTTCGCGGATCGCTTCGAGCGGCGCCATGCCGTCGCGTTCGGCGACCAGCGCGAAGTCGATCATCATGATCGCGTTCTTCTTGACCAGCCCGATCAGCAGCACGATCGCCATCATCGCGACGATCGACAGTTCCGTGCCGGTCAACAGCAAGGCGAGCAGCGCACCGACACCAGCCGACGGCAGTGTGGACAAAATCGTGATCGGGTGGATCAGGCTCTCGTAGAGCATGCCGAGCACGATATACACCGCGAGGATCGCGCCAAGCAGCAGCCAGGGCATCGTCGAACTGCTTTGCTCGAAGCGCTTGAACTCGCCGCCGAAATCCATCCGGATATCGCCAGGCATGCGCATGTCCGAAATCGTGGTCTGGATCGCGGTGGTGGCTTGTCCCATGCTGAATCCGGGCGCGAGATTGAAGCTCAGACTCATCGTCGTGAACTGGTCCTCGTGCTGGATCTGGGTCGGCGCCAGACCCGGTTCCTGGCGCGTCAGCGCCGTGATCGGCACCATCGCGCCGCTGCTCGAACGCACATAGATCCGGTTCAGCGATTCCGGGGTCGCGGTTTGCGACGGTAGTGCGTTGACGACGACCTGGTATTGGTTGATGTCGGAGTAGATCGTCGAGATCTGGCGCTGGCCGAACGCGTTGTAGAGCGCGTCGTCGATCGAGGCCACGCTGACCCCGAGCCGGCTTGCGACGTCGCGGTTGATAACCAGGTTCTGGCGCAGGCCGGCGTCGTCGACGTCGCTGCCGACATCGCGCAGGATCGGATTCTTCTTCAGTTGTTCCTGCAGTTTCGGCAGCCATTTCTCCAGCTCGGCGAGGTCGTTGCCCTTCAGCGACACCTGATATTGCGCGCCCTGGCTGGTGCCACCCCCACCGCTGGGCAAGTCCTGGTGCGCGCGCAGGCGCAGGTTCACGTCAGGATAATTGGCGGCCTTGGCCGACAGCCGTGCGAGCACATCCTGGGTGGATTGCGTGCGGCCTGCCCCGAGCTGCTTGAGCTGGATACTGAATGCCACGCTGGTCCCGCGGCGGCCGCTGCCGAGGCTCGAACCGACGAACTCGATTGCCGGGTCGGCGAGCAGCATCTGGGTCACGCGTTGTGCACGCTCCTGCATGTCGGCGAACGACAACGTGGAGCCGGCGCTGGCGCGGGCCCAGATCAGGCCAGAGTCCTGTGGAGGAAAAAAGCCGGCCTTGACCGCGCCGAACAGGAATACGGTCGCGACGATCAGGGCCAGCGGCGTCAGCGCCAGCAGCAGTGCGTGTTTCAACGACCAGTCGAGGGCGCGTTCGTAGACACGCAGCATGCCTGCATGGAACACATCGAGTGCGTGGCCGATGCGCGACGGTTTGGCCTCGGCGAATGGTTTCAGGAATACGGCGCACAGCGCCGGGGTCAAGGTCAGCGAGACGATCGCCGACACCGCGATCGCGGCGATCAGGGTGACGGTGAATTCGCGGAAGAACATGCCGATGATGCCGGTCGCGAACAGCAATGGAATGAACACCGCGATCAGCGACAGGGTGATCGAGACGATCGTGAAGCCGATTTCGCGTGCGCCGTTGAACGCAGCCTGCAGGCGCGTCTGGCCCGCATCGAGGTGGCGGATGATGTTCTCGATCACCACGATCGCATCGTCGACCACGAAGCCGATCGCAATGACCAGCGCGAGCAGTGACATATTGTCCAGCGTGTAGCCGAGCACGTACATCGTCACGAACGCGCCGGCGAGCGACAGGGGCACCGCGATCGCGGCGATCAGGGTCGGCGCGGTGCGGCGCAGGAACAGCGCCATCGTCATGATCACCATCGCCAGGCTGATCAGTAGCGTGATCTGCACTTCGTTGACCGACGCGCGGACGGTGGGCGTGCCGTCGAAGAACGGAGTCAGCTTGGTCGCCGGCGGCAACAGGGCGCTGAGCCGGCTCAGCTCCGCTTTGATGCCGTCGACGGTGGCGATCACGTTCGCGTCGGGACGCTTGTACACGTCGATTTCGATCGAGCGTTTGCCGTTGAACCACGCGGCCTGGTAACTGTCCTGCGCGCCTTGATAGACATGGGCGACATCGCGCAGGTAAATCGGCGTGCCGTTGCGCACCGCGATGACCAGGTTCGCGAAGTCATCCGCGCTGTGCAACTGGTCGTTCGCGGTGACCGCCATCGTGGTCTTGCCGTCGCTCAGAAATCCTTGTGGCGAGGTCACATTGGCCGCGGTCAGCGCATTGCGCAGGTCGTTCGAGGACAGGCCGATCGCATTCAGCGCCAGCAGATTCACGTCGACGCGCACGGCCGGTTGCGCGCTGCCGGCGACGTCGACCGAAGACACGCCGGGCAATTGGCTCAGGCGTGGCTTGAGCAGGGTGTCAGCGCTGTCGAATAGCGCCGATAGCGGCTGCGTGTCCGAGGTCAGCGCGAGCTGGATCACCGGGTCGTCGTTCGGATTGGCCTTCTGGTAGACCGGCAGCGAGGTGAGCCCGGAGGGCAGATCGGGAGCGGCGGCGTTGATCGCGGCTTCGACCTGGCGCGCCGCCGAATCGATATTGATGCCACCCTGGAACATCATGAACACGAACGTGCTGCCTTCGGAGCTCGACGAGCGCATCGTGTCGATGCCGGGCACCTGACCCAGGTGGCGTTCGAGCGGCGCCGCGACGGTTGAGGCCATCGTGGTCGCATCCGCGCCGGGCTGCGCTGCGGTCACGAAAATCGCCGGGAACGCTATTTGCGGCAACGCGCTGATGCCGAGCAGCGAGTAGCAGATCGCGCCGATCACGATCAGGCCAGCCGCGAGCAACGACGTGCCGATTGGCCGACGAATGAATGGAGCGGAGATGTTCATGCGCGCAACGAGCCTGCCTCGCGCTCACCGCGGATGCTGAGGAGGGTGGGTGCCGAAAAAGCGCCCCCTTCTGCCTTCGGCACCTTCTCCCGCTGCGCAGGGGAAGGGAATGCACACGTTCTCGGTAGCCACGTTGTTTCTTCCCCGGCGCAGCGGGGAAACATCGGCAGGATTGCCGATGTTTGCAGCGAATGCTGCCCGAGGGGCGAGCCACAGGGATATGGCGAGTACAAGGTGCGCGAAGGGCGGAAGGGGGCGCTCCTCACGCGGCCATCCGTCAGCGTCTTGGCACTCATGCTTCAGTCGCTCGCATACCAGCCAGATCCTGCCGTCCGCGCCGCGCCTGTACCCAATCGGAAAAACGTTCCATGTACAGATAGATCACCGGCGTCGTGTACAGCGTCACCAGTTGCGACAACAGCAAGCCACCGACGATCGCGACGCCGAGCGGCCGGCGCAATTCCGAACCGATGCCGGTACCGAGCGCGAGCGGCAGCGCACCGAACAGCGCGGCGAACGTGGTCATCATGATTGGGCGGAAGCGCAGCAGGCAGGCACGGCGGATCGCATCGTGCGCGTTCATGCCCTTGCGCTGCGCCTCGATCGCGAAGTCGATCATCATGATCGCGTTCTTCTTGACGATGCCGATCAGCAACACGATGCCGACGATGCCGTCGACCGACAGGCTCATGCCGCAGACCATCAGCGCGACAAGGGCGCCGACACCGGCTGGCGGCAGCGTGGAGATGATCGTGATCGGATGGATGTAACTCTCGTACAACACACCGAGGACGATGTAGATGACGACAATGGCGGCGAGCAACAGCAGCACTTCGTCGCCGAGCGAGGCGGAGAACTCGGCCGCTTTGCCGACAAACTGACCGCGTACCTGAGGCGGAAATTTCAGTTGCGCTTCGACCGCGCGGAATGCATCGACCGCATCCGACAACTCGTAGCCATGCGCGAGGTTGAACGAGATCGTGACCGCGGGCAGTTGATCCTGATGGCTGACCACGAGCGGCGCATTTTCCTGTGTCGCGCTCGCCAGTGCGGACAGCGGAATCGTACCTCCAGCACCGACGCCGATGCCGATATTGCCGGTGCTGCCGATACCCGAAGGCGTCGCCGAATTGCTCGATGTCGCCTGTCCCAGCGTAGTCGCATTGCTGCCGATCAAGGCGCCGTTGCCGTTGCCGCGCACGGTCAGCTGATCGAGCAAGGCCTTGCTGGTGCGAAACTCGGGCGCGACTTCGAGCACCACCCGGTACTGGTTCAACTGCGTGAAGATGGTCGAAATCTGGCGCTGGCCAAACGCGTCGTACAGCGTGTCGTCGATCGTCTGCATCGGCACGCCGAGGCGGCTCGCTTTCTCCCGATCGATCGCAAGGTTGAGCGCATCGCCCTTGTTGGCGAGATTGTTGTCGACATCGGCGAGCTCCGGTCGCTTGCGAAGTGCGTCGGTCATGCTCGTGGCGAATCCGGCGAGCTCCTTCGAATTCACTTCGGACAGCGAGTACTGGTATTCGGTCGGCGCGATGCGCGTGTCCAGCGTCACGTCCTGCACCGGTTTCAGGTACAGCGCGATGCCGGCAATCGGCGCCGCCGCCGCTTGCAGGTCGGGCAGGATGCGATCGAGGCCACCGCGCTGGCCGCGTTCCTTCAGCACGATGCTGAGCTGGCCCTGGTTCAAGGTCGGATTGACCGAACCGGCGCCGATGAACGCAGCGACGCCGGCGACGCCGGGCACGTGGCGCAGTGCTTCGGCGACCGCCTTGGTGCGTTCCTCCATTGCCGGAAACGCGATGTTCTGATCGGCCTGCACCACGCCGGTGACGAGGCCGGTATCCTGCTGCGGCAGCAGACCTTTCGGTATGAAAATGTACAACGCGATCGTGATGATCACCGTCGCCGACGCGACCACGAGCATCAGCGGTTGCCGCGCCAGCACCCAGTCGAGCGAGCGACCGTAGGCGTCGAGCGTGCGCAGCCACAGGTCGCGTTTTCCATCGCCCGGACGAGCAGCGTGCGCATGATCGCCAGCCGGCAGCGCATCGGCCTTGAGCAGGTACGCGCACATCATCGGCGTCAGCGTCAGCGAGATCAGCAGCGAGATCGTGACCGCGATCGTCAGCACCCACGCAAACTCGTGGAACAGCCGGCCGGTGACGCCGGGCATCAGCAGCAGCGGCAGGAACACCGCCACCAGCGACACGGTCAGCGACAGCACGGTGAAGCCGATTTCCTTCGCGCCGATCTCGGCCGCTTCCTTGCCGTCCTTGCCCTGCTCGATATAGCGCACGATGTTCTCGATCATCACGATCGCATCGTCGACGACGAAGC
>JBDTWV010000073.1:0-8363 GCA_040006495.1 Dokdonella sp. | reverse complement strand
CGGCATCCATCAATCGCGGCGTTCCGATCGTGATCGACGAGGCGGCGCACGCGGCGAGTGTTGCGATCAAGGCTTTCGCCGACACCCACATCGTGCCACTGGCGACGGCTCATGCACAGACCGTGCAGTTGCCTGATTTCACCTATCAGGGACGCTTGCAGCAAAACGGCCAACCGGCAAACGGCCGTTTTGACCTGCGCTTCGATTTGTTCGGAGCAGAGAGTGGCGGAAATCCGGTTGGGCCGCCCATTGAGGAGCCGCAATTCCTGGTCAGCGATGGGCTGTTCACGGTGTCGCTGGCTTTTCCGGGTGCATTTACGGGGTCGCAACGATGGCTGGAAATTCGGGTGAATGGACAGGTACTCGCGCCGCGGCAACCGGTATCCACGACGCCAGTCGCGCAATTTGCGTTGGATGGCAACCCGGGTCCTGCTGGAGCTGCGGGTCCTGCCGGTCCCATGGGCGTCGCCGGTCCAGCGGGACCTGCCGGAGCCGAAGGGCCACAGGGGCCGGCTGGCCCCAATGGAGAGCCGGGGCCGGTTGGTCCCGCCGGGCCGCAGGGATCGCAAGGTCCGCAAGGCGTGATCTCGGTCCAGACCCTGCTCGCCACACCGAACGACCCAACGGTGGCCAACGTTTTTCAGTTCGCTTTCACCCCCACAGTGATCACCTTGGGCGCAAACCAGTCGATCCTGGGTATTGCGTCGATGTCGGCGCGTGCCTTGTCAGGTCAGTGGGGCGTCGCCTGGGCAGTCTGCAGCCGGCCCCAGGGCAGCAGTGTCAGCCCGACCGTGTGGAACTCCCTGTACGGATTCTTCGGGTATGCCGCCCAGAACAGTTCAATCACCACGAACGCGCTGCTGACGCTACCTCCCGGTGCGTACGAGGTTGGGCCGTGTCTTCGAGTCGAACAGGTCGGCAAGATCAACTACAACTCTCAAAGCAGCACGACGCTCATGATTATCGGGATATGAGAATCGCTGGAGCCGAGCACGATGCGACCGTAGTCGACATCGCTGGGCGCCCGCTCCTTCGGCTCCTGCCTCACTTGGTGATGGGTGCAGCCGATGCCCGATCGCATCGGTCACGCGCGGCGAGGATTTTCGCGTGCGCCATCCATGGCTACCCTTCTGTGGCGCGACCCGCCCGTTCGGCATCCATGCCTCGCCTGGTAAACGCCGCAACTGATGCCGGACGGCATCAGTTGAGCGCGGCATTCACCAACCCATGTACTGGCCGCCGTTGATGGCGAGGTTGGCGCCGGTGATCCAGCGTGCTTGTTCGTCGGCGAAAAACGCGACTGCAAATGCAATTTCGTCAGGATCGCCGAGGCGGCCAATGGGAATCTGTGCAACGATTTTCGCGCGTACGTCTTCGGGTACCGCCATCACCATGTCGGTGCCGACGTAGCCTGGCGAGACCGTGTTCACGGTGATGCCGAATTTTGCGTTCTCTTGCGCCAGCGAGATTGTGAAGCCGTGCATTCCGGCCTTGGCCGCTGCGTAATTCGCCTGGCCGTATTGCCCCTTCTGGCCATTGATCGAGCTGATCTGCACGATACGGCCCCATTTGCGCGCGCGCATGCCGTCGATGATCGGGCGCGTCACGTTGAAGCACGAACCGAGGTTGGTGTTGATGACCTCCTGCCACTGCATCGCGTTCATCTTGTGGAACGTGGTGTCGCGCGTGATGCCGGCGTTGTTGATCAGGATATCCACCGGGCCGATCTGGCTCTCGACGCTACGCACCATCGCCTCTGAACTCGCGGCGTCGGCGACATCACCCTGCGCGATCGCGAATTCAAAACCATCCTTGCGCTGCGCCTCTTGCCAGGCCTTGGTCTTGGCCTCGTCGCGATAATTGGTTGCGACCTTGTGGCCGAGTTTGGCGAGATGCCTGCAGATCGCGGTTCCGATTCCGCCGGTGCCACCGGTGACCAGGGCGACGCGTGTCGTCATGACTATTACTCCTTCGGTTGGTTCGTTGCGAATGACGTGTTGGATGCCGAAGTGATTGTGCCTTCAGCGTCGTCAAGTTTCCTTCCGCACTGCCGCAATCGATCGATGTGCCTCGCCTGTGCGCGGAATGGCACGTGCATCGAAACACTGCACCGCACGCGCAAGCAACGCGGCCGGATCGCGTCCGAAGGCAAGGGGTTGACCGAGAAAGGTGAGCGCCGCGCTGAGCGCGGGCAGCGGATCGCGCCCATCGACGGGCATTGCGGCTTCGTGTTTGCTGAGTTTGCGACCGTCCGTGCCGAGTACCAACGGCAGGTGCGCATAGCGTGGTCGCGCGAACCCGAACAGGCGCTGCAGCAGGATCTGACGCGGCGTTGAATCGAGCAGGTCCGCGCCGCGCACGATGGCATTGATCGCTTGCTCGTCATCGTCGACGACCACGGCGAGTTGATAGGCGCAACCGCCCTCAACGCGCCAGACAACGAAGTCGCCGACCTCGCGGCGCAGGTCCTGGATCACGGTGCCCTGGATGCCGTCGTCGAGGCTGATCACTGCGTCCTGAATGCGAACCCGCCAAGCGGGCGTGCGGTCGCTTTCGCCAGCGATGCAGATGTCCGGATGGATCCCGCCGAACGGTTCGAGATCACGACGAGTGCACCAGCAGCGATACGTGTGACCGGCCGCATCAAGGCGGGCGAGGGCAGCGGCGTAGGCGTCGTTGCGGGTGCTTTGAAAGAGCACGGGTTCGTCCGATACGAGTCCGAATGCCGCCAGCGTCGCCAAAATTCGCTCGGCGGCGCCGGCAACCTCGCGCTCGTGATCGAGATCTTCCATGCGCACGATCCAGGCCCCACCTGCGGCGCGCGCGAACAACCAGCTGCCGACGGCGGCGACCAGTGAGCCGAAATGCAGCGAGCCGGTGGGCGATGGGGCGAAGCGTCCGCGATACATGGTGATGCTTGGGCGATGGCGGGCGGATCGTAGCGTGGGCGCGGACGAACGCAAATGATCGCGGAGGCTCCGCCATGTGGACTTGAGTTTGGCGCCGCTGCCCCACACTATCGGGCTACGTGCGATTTGCACGAGGCCTGAGTCCTAGCTCCCATGATGCGCGTCCTTCTTTTTATCGGCACCAATATCGCAGTATTGGTATTGCTGAACATCGCTCTTTTCATCGTGCAGAACGTGTTCGGCGTGCGCCTCGGCAATTACTCTGGCCTGCTTTTGATGGCCGCGATCCTCGGCATGGGCGGCTCGTTCATTTCGCTGGCGATTTCGAAATGGATCGCCAAGCGATCGGTTGGTGCCCAGGTCATCACACAACCGCGCAATGCTAACGAGACCTGGTTGCTCGATACGGTACGCCAGCTTGCCCAAAAAGCAGGCATCGGCATGCCCGAGGTCGCGATCTACGACGCGCCCGACATGAATGCGTTTGCCACCGGCATGACGCGCAATTCCGCGCTGGTCGCGGTCAGCACCGGCCTGCTGCAGAGCATGGATCGAGAGCAGGTCGAGGCGGTGCTCGGCCACGAAATCACCCATGTCGCCAACGGTGACATGGTTACGATGGCCCTGATCCAAGGTGTCCTGAATACATTCGTGATCTTCCTTGCGCGCGTCATCGGCACGGTGATCGACAACGCGCTCAGCGGCGGTCGCGATGGCGAGAGCAGGGGCGGCGGCTTCTTCTATTTCATCATTGTGATGGTGCTGCAGGTCGCGCTCGGCTTCCTCGCCTCGATCGTCGTCATGTGGTTCTCGCGCTGGCGCGAATTCCGTGCCGATGCGGGCGGTGCGAAGCTGGGCGGTCGCGACAACATGATCTCGGCGTTGCAGCGCCTCGCTGGCAACCAGGGCGAGGCAGCGCTGCCGAAGGCGATCCAGGCGTTCGGCATTTCCGGTGACAGCGCGGTTTCGCGCTTGTTCATGAGCCATCCGCCGATCGAGGAGCGCATTGCGGCGCTGCGCGCCGGCAGCGCGTGAATGCACCCGAGGTGAGATTGGCGCTGCGCGTCTGGCCGACCGTCTAGTGCGTGAGGTGTGAAGGTGCGTGAGGTGTGAAGGGTGAGGAAGGGCGCGATTGCGCTTTCCCTCACCCATTGGAGCGAGCAATAGGGGCGGGCCACCTCCCGGCTGCGGCGCCCCGCCTCGCGCCAATGTTGTGCCTACCCGGCGCTGCTGCCCATGATCTTCTCGGGTTCTTGCAGGAAGTTGCCCTGCACGAAATTGACGCCGCAGTTGAACAGGATCGACATGCTCGCCGCGTCCTCGACGAACTCGGCGACCGTGAGCTTGCCGGCGTGGTGCGCCTGCTCGCAAATGTCCTTGATCTTGTCCTGGTTTTCCTTGTGTTTGGGCAAGTCGGCCATGAAGGTGCGGTCGATCTTCAGGTAATGCGCAGGGATGTGCTTGAGCAACTGGAACGAGTTGAGGCCCGAGCCGAACTGCTCGAGTGCGAATCCGCAGTGGATCTGTTCGAGACCGTTGGCGAATGCACGCGCCGGTTTAAGGCTGGTCACGACCTTGCTTTCCGGCATCTCGAAGACCAGCGAATCGCCACGCTGACGTGAGGCCTTCAATTGCTGGGCGATCCACGGCAACAAGGTCTGGTCATCCAGCGATTGCGTGGTCAGTTTGACGAAGAACGTAGTGCGATGACCGTTGCGTTCGCGCTCGGCAATCGCGCGGATAGCGTTGGCGATGACCCAGCGGTCGATCGCCGGCAGTTTGCCGTTGCGTTCCGCGATGGGCATGAACTGCGCGGGCAGAATTTCTCCAGTCGGGCTACTCATGCGCAGCAGGATTTCGTAGAAATCGCCTTCCGCGCCATGCAGGCTGATGATCGGCTGGTAGTAGAGGACGAAGCCATTGTTCGCAAGCGCATCGTCGATCATCGCCAGTGCGTTGCGGGTACCTTCGGCGGCGGCCTTGTCCTGCTCCGACGGGTCGACGATATGCACGCGATTGCCGCCTTCACCCTGCGCCGCGCGCAACGCCGTGCTGGCCAGATTCAGGAGCGCGGTTGTGTTCGCGTTTTTCTCGCCGATCAGGGTGCCGCCAGCGCTCACGGTGAGGCTGATTGACTGCTTGCCGACTTCGAAAATGCGTTCGCTGAAGGCGGCGCGCAGGGATTCGCCCAGCTGCCGCATTGCTTCGCCCGGGCGCTCGGTGGCGAGCACGCCAAACGTATGTTCGGCTAGACGTCCGGCGATATCGTTGGCGCCGATCTGCTTGCGCAGAAGTGCAGCCAGATCGCCAAGCAGCACGTCGGCATTGCCGAGTCCGATCGTGTCGAGTACCTGCTTGAAATTGTCTGGCTCGATCAGAAGCAGTGCCTGGTCATGCTGGCCGTGTGCGGCGGCGGCCGTTGCCTGTTCGATCTGGATCAGCATGTGCTGGCGGTTGAACAGGTCAGTGACCAAATCCTTCGAGCGTAGTTCATCGAGCTTCTGCTCAAGATTGGGATCAATTGTCTGCAGGCGGAACGTGATCTGCTGGCAGGCCTCCCCTTCATAACTTGCTTCGGCGAATTCCATCGTGGCAGGGAAGTTCACGCCGTCATTGCGCTTGGCTTTCAGGTTGAGGCGTTGTGGCGGCTTCTCGCCCTTCGACAGCCGCTTGAGCAATGACTTGAAGTCGTCCGCATCTTCGGCCGCGATCATGTCCAGAATCGACATGCCTTCGACGTCCTCGAAGTCCTCGAAACCGAACATTTCGAGATACGCCTTGTTGGCCCGAACATGCATGCCTTCGTGCACGAACGCGATCGGGTCACGCGACGAGTCGAGCAGCGCGTCACAGCGACGTTCCGATTCGCGCAGGCTTGCTTCCATGCGGCGCACGCCGCGGCGCATCGTCAGCGCCTCGAATTCGCGCCGGATCACCGTCTGCACATGTTCATGGTGATCGCGCAGCAATAGCGCACGCGCGCCATCGCGATATGCAGCAACCACCGCATCTTCGGGCAGATTGCGTCCGCATGCGATCAGGGCGATATCGCGGCCACCGCGAGTGGCGGCGTCGCGGATACGTGAAAGCGTGAGTTCCTTGCTGGCCAGATCCGCCACGATCAGATCAGGGGTTTGCTGATCCAGTGCAGCCTCCAGTTCCGCCTCGTTGCTTGCACGTGTCGGGCGCACGGCGATGCCGCCATTACGCAAAATGCTGATCAGTTGCTCCGCATCCTCCACGGAATCGTCGATCAGGAGCAGTTTGATGATGTTGTCGGCTCGATTCATCGTCGCAGGTCAGGAGTTGTTGAACATTGAAAAAATCCATCCGTGTTGCGGGCCAACGGGGCGCGCAAGTCCCCGTTGCGAACAACGGCAGTGAGGAGCAGTCAGGATCGCGCGGCGAGCATCGATCATGACCTTGCCTACCAGTATGTACCGAAGTCGACGGCACACTCCAGCGGGCTTACGGCACATTTACAGGGGAAGTTTATAGGGTGCGCCGGCAACTTCACGGACCAGGCGTGGTATCAGGTAGCCCGGCAGCCGCTCGCGCATGGCGCGCAGCAGGACCAGGGCCTGTTCGTCGTCGACCTCGAAATGCGCCGCGCCAGCGACTCGATCGAGCTGGTGCAGGTAATACGGCAGCACCCCGGCATCGAACAGGCGTTCGGACAGAACGCACAGGGTTTCCGCGCTGTCATTGATAGCGCGCAGCAGCACGGCCTGGTTCAGCAGCGTCGCGCCGGCGTCGCGAAGTCGGGCGCACGCGTCGAGCACCGCGCTATCGATTTCGTTTGGATGATTGGCATGCAATACGACGACACGCTGCAGTCGTAGCGCGCCGAGCCAGCTGGAGAATTCCGCATCGATGCGCTCCGGCAAGACGATTGGCAGACGGGTATGGATGCGCAGGCGGCGAATGTGAGGAATCGTGACGAGGGCGTCGGTGAGCTCGGCGAGCTTCGCCGTGGCCAGCGCCAGCGGATCGCCGCCGGACAGGATCACCTCGCTGATCGAGTCGTCGCTGCGCAGATAGGCGAGCGCCTGTTGCCAGTGATTGGCCGCAGCGGTTTCTTCGGCATAGGGGAAGTGCCGGCGGAAGCAATAGCGGCAGTTGATTGCGCACGAACCCGTCGCGATCAACAGCGCACGCCCCCGGTATTTGTGCAGGACGCCATGCGTCGCGCGAGCCGCAATGTCGCCAACTGCGTCGTGGCTGAAGCCGGGTACATCGACAATCTCTGCGGCGCGCGGCAGTACCTGCAGCAGGAGTGGGTCAGTCGGGTCGCCGCGGCGCATGCGCGCGATGAAGCCGCGCGGAACCCGCAGCGCAAAGCCGGTGTCGGTTGCTGGCAGAAGAGCTGCGGAATGCGGCGAAAGATCAAGCAGCCCAAGCAGCTCGTGCGGGTCGCTGACGGCGTCGCGCCACAGCTGTTGCCAGCGGGCAGGCTGCGCCGGGGCGCGGTTAACAGGTATCATTACCGGCACAAGTCGAGTCATTCGGCTATCGGAACCGCTCATTTTAGCCGCTTTCATCGAGCGGCTTTTTTGAAGCGGTTTTTCGGCAATCGCGCGCGGCCCATCCGCGAGCGCCGGCGCGCAGCCGGACTTATCAATGAGAACGGGAGTTTTGCATGGCCAGCTATGGCATGAACGACGTCAAGAACGGGCAGAAGATCATCGTCGATGGCCATCCTTGCACGATTACCGATACCGAATACGTTAAGCCCGGCAAAGGGCAGTCCTTCACGCGAGTGAAGTTCCGCAACCTCAAGAACGGTCGCACGCAAGAAGTGACGATGAAGTCGACCGACATCCTTGAGGCAGCTGACGTGATGGACTCCGACATGGAGTTTTTGTACTCCGATGGCGAGTTCTGGCACTTCATGGATCCGGAAACGCACGACCAGGTTGCGGCAGACAAGGGCGCCGTGGCCGACGCGGCGCAATGGCTCAAGGGCAATGAGGTGTGCATCATGACGCTGTGGAACGGGGCGCCGCTGGTGGTGACACCACCGATCTTCGTTGAGCTTGAGATCGTCGAGACAGATCCGGGCGTGCGCGGCGATACCTCGGGTGGCGGCGGCAAGCCGGCCAAGCTCGAAACCGGTGCCGTCGTACGCGTGCCGTTGTTCGTCGGCCAAGGTGAGAAGATCAAGGTCGATACGCGCTCTGGCGAGTACATGTCGCGCGTCAAGTAAAGACTTGATTCACGCGCACAGGTGCGCGTGCTTGTCGGATCGTCATCCCGGCGCAGGCCGGGATCCATCTTGAGTCGCCGGAACGCAAATGTATTCCGGCCATCGCCGGACTGATGGGCCAATGCCTGAATCGCTGCAACCGATCGACCTCCTCATCGAAGCGCGCTGGATCGTTCCGGTCGAGCCGCATGGCGTCGTGCTCGAACACCACGCGATCGCGATCGATCGCGACATCATCGTGGGTATCC
>JBDTWV010000072.1:0-8367 GCA_040006495.1 Dokdonella sp. | reverse complement strand
GGTGACGTTCCCGGGCGATCCGGACTGCCCGGACGGCATGTTTCCCAACAATGTATTCGCGACCGCACCGGGACGGGTGATCATCGGCCGCATGCGTCATCCGGTGCGCCAGCGGGAGGCCGGGCGCCGCGACATCCGCCGTTTCTTCTCCGATGTACTCGGCTATCGCAGCATCGATCTCTCGCACGGCCACTTCGTGGCCGAACTGACCGGCGCCCTGGTCATCGACCGCGCTCGTGGGATCGGCTATTGCGGCTTGTCTGAGCGCTGCGACCTCGCCGGTGCACGCGCGATGTACAAAGCATTCGGTCTACGCTTGATGTTCTGCTTCGATCTCGCTGCGGGCGAATACCACACCAATGTCGTGCTCGCGGTGTTGGCCGGGCGCATGGCGGTGCTCGCGCCGGATGGCTTCGCCGATCCGGCCGTGGCGGAGGCGATCGTGCGCGCCTACGACGGTTGCGCGGTGTCCCTCAGCGTTGCCCAGAAGCAGGCATTTGCCGGCAACGCGATTGCACTCGCGCCGAACCGCGCGTGGATGAGCGCCGCGGGCGCCGCCGCGTTCGAGCCGGCGCAGCGCAGCGCGATCGAGCGCGCCGGCTTCGCACTGGGTGATGCTTCGCTTGATGAGATCGAGAAAGCCGGGGGCAGCCTGCGTTGCTGCGTTGCCGAGATTTTTTGACCTGAGCAGTGACCGCTGGCGGAGTTCCTGTTGCGGGGGATACCGGAGTTCAGCCGCAATTCAATGCGCAATGGGGAGACTGCGTCTTGTCACCGGTCGCATGTGCGGTCCGGGGCGTGGCGGCCAAGATGCAGATCGTGCGAAGACGCGTATTCCGACCAGCTTTTCGAGTACTCCTGGCATTGGCGGGCATTGCCGTGCTGACGACGGGCGTGCTGGCGCGCGAGGTCAGCGTGCAGGAAGCCGTGGCCCAGGCGCAGCGAGAAGGCAGCGGCAAGTTGCTGTCGGTGCAGACTCTAACCGTAGATAACCGCAAGGTGTACCGGGTCAAACTGCTCACGCGCGACGGTCGCGTACGCATCGTGCAGGTCGCGGCAGATCCGCCCCCGCCACCTGGCAGCCGATGAGGCGGCCCTCAGCAAGTAAAGTTCCCCCAGGCAGCAACGATCCCAAGGAGACACAACTAATGCGCGTATTGCTGGTGGAAGACGAAGCGCCGCTGCGGGAAACCCTCGCCGCGCGCCTCAAGCGCGAAGGCTTTGCGGTCGATGCGGCCGGCGATGGCGAGGAAGGCCTGTATCTCGGACGCGAAGTGCCCTTCGATGTCGCGATCATCGACCTGGGCTTGCCGAAGATGTCCGGCATGGAGCTGGTCAAGCAGCTGCGCGAGGCCGGGCAGACCTATCCGATCCTGATCCTGACCGCGCGCTCGAGCTGGCAGGACAAGGTGCAGGGACTGAAGAACGGCGCCGACGACTATCTGGTCAAACCGTTCCATGTCGAAGAACTGCTGGCGCGCCTTAACGCACTGGTGCGCCGTGCCAGTGGCTGGTCGCGGCCGACCCTCGAATGCGGCCCGGTCATCCTCGACACGACCGCGCAGACGGTCAGCGTGAATGGCAGCACCGTCGATCTGACCAGCTACGAATACAAGGTGCTCGAATACCTGATGTTGCATGCGGGCGAACTGGTATCGAAGGCGGATCTCACCGAGCACATCTACCAGCAGGATTTCGACCGCGATTCGAACGTCCTTGAGGTCTTTATTGGTCGCCTGCGCCGCAAGCTCGATCCCGAAAACGACATCAAGCCGATTGAAACCGTGCGTGGACGGGGCTACCGCTTTGCGCTGGATCGCACCGATACGCCGGCCGACGAAGCGCAACCCGTCGACGCCGTCTGAGACGATCGGCGTGGCGCATCCGCTCTCGCTCCAGGCGCGGTCGCTGGCGGCGGCGCTGATCGTGCTCGCGGCGTTGCTGGCGCTGACGTTCTTCGCACTCGATCGTGCGTTCTACGATGCCGCCGAGAATGCGCTACGCGAGCGGTTGCAAGGCTACATGTATGCGTATTTGGCAGGCTCCGACACGACCCGCACCGGCACCCTGATCCCGCCCGAGGTAGGACCCGATCCGCGTTTTGACCAGCCTGCCACCAGTGGACTGTATGCAGCCGTGGTCGGCGAAAAGATCCGCGGAGCGAAGGATCGGATCTGGTGGTCCGCGTCCGCGCAAGGGCGCAATCTGCCATTCACCGCAGCGATGGAACGTGGCCCAGCGCAATTCGGCGGCCCGACCCCGACGCCCATCGGTCAGCTGTTCGTGCTGTCGCAGGGCATCGACTGGAACGCCGGGGCGAAGAACGAACAGCACCTCACGTTCTATGTTGCCGAAGACGGCCACGCCCTGACCGCGCAGCTCGACGTGTATCGCCATACCCTGCTGACCTGGCTGGGCGCACTGGGCATCGTGCTGCTGCTCCTGCTGTTCGGCGTGTTGCGTTGGAGTCTTGCGCCACTGCGCAAGGTGGCCATCGACCTGGTCCAGGTCGAGCGCGGCCTGCGCGAACGGCTCGATCAAGCGTATCCGCTCGAATTAGCCGGACTGACCACAAGCCTCAACAACTTCATCGATGCCGAGCGCGATCGCGTCAAACGCTATCGCAACACCTTGTCCGACCTTGCGCACAGTCTAAAAACCCCGCTGGCCGTGATGCGCAGCCAGCTGGAAATGGGGCGCGACGGCGACGCACTGCGCTGGACCGTGCTCGAACAGGTCGGGCGCATGGACGAGATCGTCGCCTATCAATTGTCCCGCGCGGCGACGTCCGGCCATCAGACGTTTGCGGCACCCCTCGCATTGGAGCCGTATGCTGAAGAAATCGTGCGCAGCCTGGAAAAGGTCTATGCCGCAAAATCGATCTTGTGCGAATTCGACATTGATCCGGCCGCACGCTTCCAAGGAGATCAGGGCGACCTGATGGAACTACTCGGCAACCTGCTCGAAAACGCGTTCAAGTGGGCGCGTCGACGTGTGATCGTGACCGCGCATCCGGTGTCTGCGAGTGCCGCCACGCGCGCCGGCATCGCCTTCAGCATTGAGGACGATGGCCCGGGTATCCCCGCGGAAGATGTCGAACATCTTTTGCAGCGCGGAGTGCGCGGCGACGAACGCGTGCAGGGCCACGGTATTGGCCTCGCGATCGTCCTCGACATCCTCCGGGCCTACCACGCCGACTTGAGCGTGGATCGTTCGCCGGCACTGGGAGGCGCACGGTTTTCGGTACAAATCGACGCGCGATGACGAAGTGGGCACTTCCGCCGTGCCTTCTCAGCTGCCGCTCAACGCCTCGACCTCGGCAACCAGTCGCGCGCGGATCTCATCGCGACCGTAGTTGCCAATCACATACGCGCGTGCGAGTTGCGCCTGTTGCGTGCGTGCTTCCGTGTCGAGGGCGAGTACCTGATCGATGGCCGCGTGCAGCTCGGCCGCGCCACGGAACACGAACCCGCTGCCACTCAGCGCGACGTGGTCGGCGAGGATCTCGCATTCGCCGTTGACCACGATCGGCGTGCCCTGCGCCATCGCCTCGAGCGCGACGATACTGAGGCTTTCGTAAGGCGACGGATGCACGAACGCGCGAGCACCGGCCATCAGCGCAAACTTGCGCGCCTCGTCGACGAAGCCAAGATAGCGTACATGCGCCGATTCGCGGACGCCGAGCTTGTCGGCGCCGGTCAACAGCAGTATCAGCGCTGACGAATGCGCGGCCTTGTAGGCCTCGAACGCCTCGATCAGCATCGCGCAACCCTTGTGGCTGTCGATACGCCCACAGTAGAGCAGGTATGGAGCGGATTCGCATGCAGGAGCAACGGGTTCGGTCGCGACCGTCATCGCTACGATGTTGCCCGCATCGACATCCCACAGTCTTTTGCCGAGGCGCCGTTCGGCCAGCGTGTTCCAGAGCAGGCGTGGCGTGTGGCGGCCCATCTGTGCAAATGCGCTGAAATACGCCGGCGGCTCGTCATGCAGGGTCGGCACGATCGCCCAGCGCCGGTGCGGCACCGCGCGCACGCCGTCGTAGGTCGTCGGGTATAGATAGGTCAGGAAAATCAGCGCCACATAGTCGTCGCCACACGTCGCGAGGTGCTTGACCAGTCCCGGGCTGACCGGGCCTTGGGCGCGGATGAATTCCTCCTGCATTGCTTCTGGCCATTGTACGCGTGTTGAGGCGTCGCACTGTCTATTCGCCGCAAAATGCGCGAGCAACCGTCGATGTAGGTCGTGGAAATAGTGGTCACGTTCGCGCCCGACCCGAAAGCGCCGGATGGTGACCCCGTCACGGCGCTCATCGCCTTCGGGCAGGTCGTTTGACCAGCGCGCATAGTCGCTCGCGGTCGTGGTCAAAACATCGACCGCGTACTCGTCCGCGAGCAGGGTCGCGTATTGCCAGGCCAGCGCCTCCGCGCCACCGACAAGCGTCTCGTGACAGCGCGGAACGACGATCGCGATGCGTTTCACAGTGCCGGCTCCAGCGCCTTGAAGAAGCGCTCGCGCAGTACGGCGGGCGCGAATTCTCGCTCGTAGCGCGCGCGTGCCGCGTCGCGCAAATCGTTGCGGAACTGTGCATCTGCGCCGAGCCGCGCGAGGCTCGCCGCATACAGCCACGGATCGGTTTCATCCCAGACGATGCCGCCAGCACCGATGGTTTCCGGAATCGCGCTCGAACCGTGTGCAGCGACCGGTATGCCGAGTGCCATCGCCTCGATCAACGGCACGCAGAAACCCTCGTGCCGGCTCAGTGTCATGAATGCGTGACTGGCCAGGTAGGCAGCCTTGAGTTGCGCTTCGTTGACCGACTCCAGCCAGCAGATCCGGTGACTGAGGCGGTGCCGCTCGATACGCGAGTGGACCTGATCGGCATAGGTGAGCAGCGCGGGGTCCGATTTGCCGACGATGATCAGTCGCGCCGGATCGCCGTACCCGTCGACATACGCGGCGAATGCATCGACCAATTCAACATGGCCTTTGTTCGGCGCAACGCGACCGACCATCACGATGTTGCGCGCGCCGTCGTTGAGCTGGTCGAGCAGGCCGAGATCCGCCTGCGTGCCGACCAGTTCTTCGACGCGATGGAACGGCGCCAGCACCGCGCCGCGATCGGGTGGGGCGCCGTGTTCGATCAACTCATCGAGGTTGTAGCGCGAATCACCGAGGTAGAGTTCGCAGCCAAGCTGCGCGATCGGCGCGATCTCCGCGCGGCCGCGCGCGCAGGCATTTTCATGGATGCGCGAGATGCCAGCGAAGAATTCTGGCGGCGTGATATTGTGGTAACGCACCACGCGAAAGCCGAGCGCGCGGCGCAGGATGTCGAGCGCGAGCGGCCATCCGACCGAGAAGTGATAGATCAGCAGATCGCCCGGAGCGCCCGCAAATGCGAGCGCGTCTTCGGCTGGCTGCGTCGGTTCGCCGACACCCAGCGCGGTCTCGCAAAACAGGCGTGTGTCGACGCCGCGTTCGCGCAGCAGCCGCGCCATCGCGAGCGCGTCATTGCCGACGGCGTCCCTCGCGGCGAGAACCGGCAACAGGATCGCGGCCTTCATGCGGCCTCGAAGCGGGTCATGATTGACTTCAGACCGCGTGCCAGCACGTCGGGGGCAAACGCTTCTGCATAGCGACGCCGACCGCGCTCGCGCATCGTTGCACGCAGCTGCACATCGCTGCGGACGCGCGCGACGGCGGTCGCGATGAGATGCGGGTCGGTCGAATCCCAGAGCAGGCCGGCATCTCCGAGGGTCCACGGGATCGCGCTAGAGGCAAGTGCGATCACCGGTGTGCCGAGCGCCATCGCCTCGATCAGCGGTACGCAGAATCCTTCGTGCTGACTCAACATGAGCAACACATCGGCGCGTTCGAACGCCGCGCGCAATTCCGCGCCGTTCGCGTCCTGCAGCATAGTGACGTTGGCTTCAAGGCTGCGCATGGCGATGCGATCTTGCAATGCGTCGCCATAGCGGGCGAGATTTGGATCGAGCTTGCCGATGCTGAGCAGGTGCGCATCCGGCGCGACCCCGGCCTTGCACGCGGCGAGCGCGTCGATCAGATTGAGGTGCCCCTTGTTCGGCGACAGGCGACCGACCATCAGCAACAGCGGCGCGCCTTCGGGTAGACGACGCGGATCGGCCTCGAGGCTCGTCAGCTGCTCAACCTCGTGGAACGGAGCGAGCACAGCGCAGCGCTGTGCGGCCACGCCGAGCTGCAGGAAGTCGTCAATATTGAACGGTGAATCGCCCAGATAGAGATCGCACGCCAGGTCGGCGAACGCCTTGATCTGCGCGCGCCCTTGCGCACACGCATCCACGTAGCCCGGCGACCAGTCGCTGAAGAACTCCGCTGGCGTGATGTTGTGGTAGCGCACGACGCGTCGCGCGCGCGTGCGCCGGAACAACGCGAGTGCGAAATCCCAGCCGACGCAGTAGTGGTAAATCACCATGTCGTCGGACGAATGCAGCCACGCGTCGATCGCGTCCGGCGCATAAACGGATTCGTCGACGCCGCGCGCATGCGGTGCAAACAGTGCAACCTCGTGGCCAAGCTGACGCAGGGCGGCGGTCATGCCGCGCACGTCGTTGCTGACCGCGTCGTGCGGGGCCAGTCCGGGTACCAGCATTGCGACTCTCATGCGCGAGCGCTCGGCACGGCAGAGATCAAGCGCGCCGCGCGAGCAGCGCGGTAGCGCCAGCGCAGTTCAGTTCGCTAACAAGCGCGAATCCGGCTCCGCGCAGGATCGCGGCCCAGTGCGCAGGATCAAGCAGGAGCGCCGAATCGCGGGTCACGCGCATCATGCCGGATTCAAGACGCAGCAACAGACAACCTCCGGCCTGCAGCGTGCGTTGCGCATGGACCAGCAGCTCGGCGATTCCGACATTGCTTGCGCTGAGCGTGTCAGCGGCGAGGACGAGGCCACCGAGACTGGCATCCGGACAGCGTGCCAATGCGTCTTGCGGATCGCCGTGCGCGATCTGCACGCCACGCGCTTGCGCGCGGGCTACCCAAACCGAATTGGCTTCGATGCCGCGCGCGGCGACGCCGTGCGCGGTGAGCGCATCGAGCCACGTGCCGTCGCCGCTGCCGAGGTCGAGGACGATCGACGCGGCGGGCAACTGCGTTGCCAATTCGTTGGCCCAGAGCGAATGGCGCGCGTGCTGCGTGGCTGCTGCGCCGGTCGATTCATGGGCGGCCACCGCCAATTGCTCGGCGCGTAGGCGTTGCTCCTGCGCGGCGTCTTCAATCATGCCGAGGCTGCGTTGCAGCGAAACCACCCAATGATTCGTGGTGTGCACGCTGTGGCGCAGGTCGGCGATCTCGCGGGCACGTTCGCCATCACCGTGTGCAAGCGTGCTACTGCGAGCTTCCATTGCGGTGGCGCGCTGTTCGAGGATGACCAAGTGCCGCAGCGCCCCTCGGATCTGAGTGCCGATCTCGGCAACACGTTGATCCAGATTCGCTGGCAGCTCCGCGACGCTTTTGCCCAATTCCTGCAGGCGCCCATCACGCTCGCGTTGCGTATCTGCCATCGTGGCAAAGCGCGCAGCGACCGAGGTGTCGGCTGCGCGTTGATGGCGCATCAGAACTGGCAAGGCGGCCACAGCGATGCCCCACTCGACGCAATAGCCAAGCACCGGCACGCGTACGATTTTGGCCAGTGCATAGCGTGGCAAAAGTCCACGCACGCGGGCGCCGACGCGTCTGCCCTCGGGCGACCAGCGCAGATTGCCGAGGACTTCGGCTTGGCTCGCGCCGTTCGCGAGCACCCGTAACTGCGCCGTGCAGCCCGCGTCATCCGGCGCGCGCTTGAGCAGCGCGCGGAACGCGTGATGAATGAACGCGATGTAGTGGGTGCCGGTGAGGTCGTCGAGCGCATCGTCGAGGCGCTCGCGCTCGATGCCATCTGTGCCTTGTGCGCGCAGCAGTTCAACCGGTGGATCGCGGCGCGGCAGCGGAGTGCGTGCGCGCGCAAGATCGGCGTCGGCGCGGATTTCCGCCTGGACCCGCACAAGATAGTCGTCGTTCGAACCTGAACTCACGGTGGTCCATTGTTTGCTTGGAGCGGCTGGTAGAGCGCGTGTCCGCCGACGCGAGGGATTCCGCCGCGCGCCGCATGGGAAGTCCGCATTATGTCGGTACCGATCGAACGAGTCGAAGGAGCGTGCCAGCGAACACTCAATTGCCATCGCCGGCGGCAGCCGCAGGGCGGATAGAGCCGGTCATGTGTCCACTGGAGCGATCCCCATCGACTCTACCAACGACCAGCGGGATGATGCCATACGCGCGCGCGGTTTCGATATCGATCAACGCGTAATCCGGGCCGTGGTGGCCATCGAGCCGTGCAGCGACCCTGCGCCA
>JBDTWV010000071.1:0-8393 GCA_040006495.1 Dokdonella sp. | reverse complement strand
AAGGCGCCTGCACGATACAACTCGATGCGCTGGCCAGCATCGCCAATCGCAGTGGCCGTGATTTTCCCGCCGCTAGTCTGAAACTGATCGCGGGTGCGCCGAACTTTGTCAAATCCGGCGGCGGCCCGCGGCCGATGATGATGAAAGCGATGGCCGCGGCACCGGACTCCACTCCGGAACAATCCTCGCTCGGCGACTACCGCAGCTACACGATCGAAGGCTCGCTCGACCTGCCCGATTCGAGCGTGACCCAGGTGGCGCTGTACGCGAGCCGGCAATTGCCGTGCGAACGCCGCTGGCTGTTCGAATATGGTGGGGCGTGGTTCCCGGCCAAACCCATGCTGACACCGGACAATACATCGGGCGGCAGCGGTCCAATCCAGAGCCAGCTCATGTTTACCGCCGCAGAGAACCTGCCAGCTGGCAATCTGCGCGTGCTGACCCACGACAAGGACGGCCGTGTCGAATTTCTCGGCGAAAACCGCATCGGCGACACCGCCAAGGGTCGCAGTGTCGACGTGAACCTCGGCGTCGCCTTTGAGCTTGCCGCGACGCGCGAACGCACATCGTTCAACGTCGACCGGGCCGCGCACCAAATGGACGAAGGTTTCCAAATCGCACTGACGAATACCGGTGAAACTGCACGCACGATCACGCTGCGCGAGCACCCGAACCGCTGGCGCGCGTGGACGCTGCAATCGTCGAGCCAGAAGCCGACCAGACAGACGCCCGACTCGCTCGAGTTTCAGGTCGCGGTGCCGGCGAACGGCAAGGCGACACTGGATTACGTGGTGCGCTACACGTGGGCTGCGACGGACGAATAGCCCGCCGGGCTTTGCCTCCATCCCTGGTCACCTCAGCACTCAGCTGAGCTCCTTCCGTCTCCGACCAAGCTGACAGCCCATGCTCGACATCATCAAGCACGACACGATCCACGAACTGCACCTTTCGCGACCGCCGGTCAACGCGCTCGATCCGACACTCGTGCGCGCATTGCGCGAAGCGGTCGAGTCTTCGCCCGGTCAAGGCGCGAATGCGCTGGTCCTGTCCGGTGCACCGGGCATGTTTTCGGCCGGCCTCGACGTACCCGCCCTGCTGCAGCTCGACCGCGACGCATTCCGCGTATTCTGGGTCGATTTCTTCGGTTTGTGCGCGGCACTCGCCCGTTCACCGATTCCGCTCATCGCAGCGATTACTGGACACAGTCCTGCTGGCGGCGCGGTGCTGGCGATCCTGTGCGATTACCGGGTGATGGCGCGCGGCGAGTTCAAGATCGGCCTCAACGAAGTCCAGGTCGGGTTGTCCGTGCCCGAATGCATCCAGGCCGCGCTGCGCCGGCTGATCGGCACCTACCGCGCAGAACGCCTGCTGGTCGCCGGCACCATGCTTGACGCGCAACAGGCGCTGGATATCGGTTTCGTCGACGAGCTGATCGACACGGATCTCGTGGTGCCGCGCGCACTCGCGTGGGCCGGCGAACTGCTGAAGTTTCCGCCACAGGCGATGCGCGAAACGCGCCGCCTCGCGCGTGCCGATCTTGCCGCGGTTTTCTCCGACCCGGGCGCATTGCCGGTCGAGCAATTCCTCGATGGCTGGTTCGCGTCGGAAGCGCAGTCGGTATTGCACGCGCTGGTGGCGCGACTGAAGTCGAAGCAGGCATAGCGCTGAGATGGAGCGCCGCAAAGCTCTGGAGCATCGCGCCTTCCGGTGCTCCGACAAAAGCTACGTGGTAGCGGTCGCGACCAGGCGGTTTGATCGCTGATGGAGCCACATTGCACGCGCTGGCCGCATGACCCAAGGCGAGACAGGCATAGCGCCAACGCTATGTGGTACCGGTTGCGACCGGGCGGCTTCGATCGCTGACCCAGCCACTCCACGATGGCGCGAACAGGCGCGAGCCGTGCAATCCGGCGTATTCCATCGCAAGCAGGTTGTGGCAGGCGGTCACGCCCGAACCACACATGTGGACAATATCGCTCGCCTTGCGGCCAGCCAGCAGCGCATCGAATTCCTGGCGCAACTGGTCCACTGTCTTGAAGTGGCCACTCACATCGAGGTTGTCCGAGAACGGCCGGTTGAGCGCTTCGGGTACGTGACCACCCACCGGATCGATTGGCTCCAGATCGCCGCTAAAGCGTTGTGCGCTGCGCGCATCGATCAGCAATGCCGATCCCTGTTCGCGCCGGCGCTCGAGTTCGTCGAACCAGACTACCCGGGAGCCATCGAAGCTTGCATGCACATCTGCGTGTTCGAGATGGACAGGGCCGGATTCGAGTGCAAAACCGGCTTGCGTCCACGCTGCCAGACCGCCATCGAGCACGCCGACGAAATCATCGCCGGCGAGGCGCAACATCCACCACAAACGTGCTGCCGCGAGTGCACCGTTTGCCGTGTCATACGCAATGACGGTGATGCCCGGGCGCCAGCCCCAGCGGGATAGCAGTCCGGAAAACGCGTCGTCGTCCGGCAGCGGATGCCGCCCGAATCCGCGTTTGGTCAGGTCCGAAAGATCGCGATCAAGGCTCGCATACAGCGCACCGGGAATATGCGCTTCAAGATAATCGCGCTCGCCCTTGCCCGGATCGGAAAGATCGAAACGGCAATCGACGACGAGCACGTCGCCGCGCTCGCGCAGTGCGGCCAATTCCTGCGCGGAAACCAAGGTTCGCATCGTCATCGCAGATTCTCCAGCCGATCAAGCAGGTTCTTAAGGATCGCGGCCGTCGCACCCCAGATGCGCCGACCTTCCCAGTCGAACGCGAAGATATCGCGTTCATGGCCGCGCCAGAGGATACGCTCGCGAAGCAAGCTTCGTGGCTCGAGGATGAAGGGAAGCGGAACCTCGAACACCTCATCGACTTCGGTCGACTGCAGTCGCACCGAATAGTGTCCTGCGACGAATCCGACTACCGGCGTCACACAGTAGCCCGACACGGTGTCAAGACAATCCAGATAACCGAACGGTTCCACCAACGCGGGGGCGATCCCGGTTTCTTCGTGGGTCTCGCGCAACGCCGCGGCGATGGCATCGGTGTCGGCTTCCTCGACGCCACCACCGGGAAAACTGATCTGCCCGGCATGGTGGCGCAACTGTTCGTTGCGGCGCGTGAACAGGACCGAGAGCGCATCGCCACGACGCACCAGCGGCACCAACACGGCGGCCGCACGGCGTGGTGCGGCGGGATCGAGTCCATCGGCAAGCTCGCCCGCGTTCCAGGCTGGCGCCAATGGCGGATCATCAAGTCCGCGCACTGCATGGCGCAGGCGTGTGGCGTCGAGTGAATCGGGCGGATTCAAGCTCACGAACGCCGGCTTTCGCGCTGCGGCAGGACGTCGTCAACCAGGTACAGGCGTTCAGCGTCGCCCATCGAAATCCAGCGCGCGATTTCATCGCCGGTACGCAGACAACCCTTGCAGTAGCCTTCGCTGTCGAGTTCGCAAATGCCAATGCATGGACTCAAGATCGGTAATACGATAGAGCGTGTCATCACTGCCTTCAAATGCAAACGCCGCGTTTGAGCGCGGCGTTTGAAGTGGTTCCACACCCACCCCATCGCGCATCCGTGCGCGGCACGAGAGGGTCGCGTGCCGCGATTACTTCACGTCGATGATCTTGACTTCCCAGATGAACACCTGGTTGCCCGACGCCTGTTCCGGCGGCAGGTAGATCATCCAGTGATCGCCACCCTTCATTTTCTGGATCACGGCCGGAAGCAACTTGGTACCGAAGATGCCGGGCATGTCCGAAACCTTGGCCTTGATCGGATCACCAACGAACGAGCTGCGGATCTCACGGCCACTGGTCAGCGATACGCGCACATGGAACGTGACTTCGCTGGTCGGCGTAATTGGACGGCCGCTACCATCTTCGACGACGCGATACTGGACGCCGTCCGGCAACGCGACAACACCCTTCTTCGAGCGGTTGCTCGCCATGAACGCATCGGCCTCGCGCTTGTTGTCACCCAGCGCCTTGTCAGCCTCGCCTTTCATCTTCGCATCGAGTTTGGCCAGTGCGTCTTTCATTGCTGCCTCCGGCACGGCGGGCGGACGCTTCGCGAACGAATCCTGCACAGCGCGCGTCAACGTCGTGACGTCGACATCCATCTTGCGTTCGGCCAGTCCCGAACCGATCTGATAGCCGATCGCGTAGGAAATCTTGCCCTTCTCCGAGGTGGTGTCCTGTGCGAACGCCGTACTCGCTACCAACAGCGCCGCAAGGGCGAGTGACCAACCAAACTTCATACCTGTGTCTCCGGGGTGGAATTACGGATCTTGTCGCGAGCAGCCAGCGGTGCCTGGCTCGCGAAGCGCGCTAGTGTAACCGAGCGCTGGCGTGCGCCAAAGTTGGGCTTTGGGAACGGTTCAGGCACGCCTTCCCTGTGCCACGCTCACGATGAGGGCGCCCGGCCGATAACGGCTCTCGCAGGAACGTCGAAAAACGCGATTTCGATAGGATGTTCGCGCTGCTCCGCAGATCAATGGTGGCCGTTGCCGTACTTCTTTTCGCCGGCCTTGACCGCCAGATCCAGGCGATTCTCCGCTGGAGCGAGCGGACAGGTCGCGTACGGCGTGAACGCGCACGGCGGATTGTAGGCCTTGTTGAAGTCGAGCACGATCTTGCCGTCCTTGGGCATTTCCGCATAGAGGAAGCGCGCAGCGCCGTAGGTTTCCTTGCCACTGGTGCGGTCGGCGAATATCAGGAACAGTTCCTTGTCGCCCGGGACCTCAATCACCGGCTGCAACTCATAGGTCTTGCCGTCGCGCGTGAACACGGCTTTGCCGGGGACGGGAAACTTGTCTGTCTGGCCGAGCACATTCGGCGTTTCCAGAGTGTGCGGCGGATCGAACGCAACCCACTTCGCTTCGATGCGCCACGACGGGTCGGTCGGAAAATTGTCAATGTGGGTGAAGTGCTTGCGCGCATCGGCGTTGCTATCCTTCACGCGCAGGCCTTTCTTGCCGTTGCGGTCAATCAAATAAAAGCTCGCGGTGCCGAACGCGACCGTGCTCGGCTTGTCATGCGAATCGTCGAGCAGCGTCGCGGTACGCTCAGGCTTGCCGTCAATTGTTGCACCGGCTTTGGCATCGAGTTCGATCGTCGCCTTGCCATCCTTCAGGGTGACCGCGCCAAGATGCGTCGGACCTTTCGCAAGCACGACGTCATTGTCCTTCGCAGTGCCGATCGTGTTTTTGCCATCTTTCAGCCAATGCAGGCCGATCAGGGTGAGCCAGCCGGTCGGTGCCGTCAGGCGCTCGACACGCTGCGTGCGCCACGCATCGATCTGTTTGCTGTAATCGGATGAAGGTTGGGTGGTGTCGACGTGTGCGGACATGAGTTGAACTCCGGCGACGCTGGCTGCGAGAAGAGCAATGACTTTCAGCATGGAGGATTTCCTGTGGGTTCGGGTTGTTCAAGATGAGCGAAGGCTAGCGATTCAGCGGCCGCGGAGAAACAGGCGATCCAGTTCCGGGATCGCAAGCTGCACCCAAGTCGGCCGGCCATGATTGCATTGGCCGGAGCGCTCGGTGGCCTCCATCTCGCGCAGCAACGCGTTCATTTCCGGCACACTCAAGCGCCGGTTTGCACGCACCGAGCCGTGGCAGGCCATGGTGCCGAGCAGCTCATTGGTGCATTCCTCGACACGGCGCGTCTGCCCGTGCACGCTGAGATCGGCGATCACGTCGCGCACCAATTGGGCCACATTGGCACCGTCGAGGAGAACCGGGATGCGCCGCACCGCGACGCTCTGCGGGCCGCTGCGAGCAACATCGAAACCGAGTTCGGCGAAGCGTTCAGAGCGCTCCTCGACCACTGCAGCTTCGCGCTCGCTGAGAGCCAACGACATCGGCACCAGCAGCATCTGCGAGCGAATACCCTCGCCGTCCTGCGCGCGTTTGAGTTTTTCGTAGGTGATGCGCTCGTGTGCCGCGTGCATGTCGACGAGCACGAGTCCGTCCGCATTTTCCGCGAGCACGTAGATGCCGTGCAATTGCGCGAGCGCGAAGCCTAGCGGCGGAATCTCGCCGGACGAATCCATCGCGGCACTGTCCATGCTGCGGCTCCCGGCACTCGCGGGAAATGCCGTCAGCGATCGCGTCGGCTGAGTGCCGAGCAATGTGGCATACGCATCGAGCGGCTCGCGCACGCCGAGGCCGAGGCCGCCTTGGCGAACCATGGCCTGCGCAGGCGCTGGGGCAAACGTCGGCGTCGCGCCCGCGGCCACATCCGTCCCCATCGGCGCTGCCGGCGGTTGCGCGCCCGCGCGCGCGCCGCCGAGCGCGGCATCGAGAGTGCGATACAGGAAATCATGGACCAGCCGGCCCTCACGGAAGCGTACTTCCTGTTTGGCTGGATGCACGTTGACATCGACCAGCGCCGGATCGACATCAAGGAAGAGCACGAATGCCGAGTGGCGACCGTGAAAGAGTACATCCGCATACGCCTGCCGTACCGCGTGCGCAACCAGCCGGTCGCGGACCAGACGACCGTTGACATGAAAATACTGCTGATCGGCTTGCGAACGCGATGCGGTCGGAAGACCGACCCAACCGTGCAATGACATGCCTGCGGCTGCGTGCTCGACGCGCAGACTGCGCCCAAGGAATTCCTCACCAAGCACATCGGCCACGCGGCGTGCGCTGTCACCCTCTTCGCCGGCGGCTTTCAGCAGACGCACGACCTTGCCGTTGTGGTTGAGGCGAAATTCCGCGTGGGTACGCGCCAGCGCGATCGACTTCACCAGCTCATCGATATGCCCGAATTCGGTGCGTTCTGCGCGCAGGAACTTGCGCCGTGCCGGCAGGTTGTAGAACAGGTCGCGCACTTCGACGTTGGTACCGACCGGATGCTGGGAAGGAGTCACCGCGCGGGCTTTGCCGCCGTCGACCTCGATTCGCCACGCAGCGGTTTCGGCGGGGACGCGCGAGGTGATCGCGAACCGCGACACCGAAGCAATCGATGGCAGCGCCTCGCCACGAAAGCCGAGCGTGCCGACACGCTCCAGATCGTCGAAGCTCGCGATCTTGCTGGTCGCATGGGAGGAAATCGCGAGCGCGAGGTCATCGACGACGATGCCGTCGCCGTCGTCGCGCACACGGATCAGCCGCGCGCCACCCTGTTCGATATCGATCTCGATACGCCGCGCGCCCGCATCCAGGCTGTTCTCGACCAGTTCCTTGACCACCGATGCCGGGCGCTCGATGACCTCGCCTGCGGCGATCTGGTTGACGAGTTCGGGTGGCAGCGAGCGGATGCGCAACGTGAAGGAACCGCGAGTTGGGTTCGCATCATAGCCGAACGGCGCGGGTCAGCCGGCGCGTTGCCGGCGTCACAGCCCGTCTTCGGTGGGGCACTGTCGCGCAGCAACCGGACTTGACGCTTTTGGTGGGAGCTGCGGAAGCCGCGATGCTGTTCCGCGTGCCAAGGCATCGCGCCTTCCGGCGCTCCCACAAAGCCCGCTACGGCGCGTTCGATGGACCAACTCAGCCCGACGGAATCTGCAGCACTTCGCCAGTGCGCACACGCTCGTCGGCAAGTTCGTTTGCGGCGCGCAGTTGCGCGCTGGTCATGCCGTGCCGCTGGGCGATTGCGCTCAACGTGTCGCCGCGACCGACAACGTAGCGTGAAGTCTGGAGACGCGCACGCGCGCTGCTGGCCGCAAACAGGCTGCCCGGCGGTGGCGAGACGCGGAAATACCCGTTGATGCCATCGAGGATCGCGGACGCCAGCTTTTCACGATGCGCAGGACTTTTCAGGCGCGCTTCCTCGGTGGGATTGGTGATGAATGCTGTCTCGACCAGGATCGAAGGCACGTCCGGCGAGCGCAGTACGACAAAGTTTGCCCTCTCGACGTAGTTGCGGTGCGTCGGGCCGATCTTGCGCAGTGCGCCGAGCACTTCCTGAGCGACCGAATTGCTCGCGCCCATCGTTGCGCCCTGCGACAGGTCAAGCAATACCTTGGCCAGCGTGTCGTCCTTGTCGTCCAGGGAAATGCCACCGACCAGATCCGCGCGATTCTCACGATCGGCCAGCCAGCGCGATGCCTCATTGGTGGCGCCGCGTGGCGACAGCACCCAGACCGACGAGCCGCGCGCGTCACTGCTGGTGAACGCGTCCGCATGGATCGAAACGAACAGGTCGGCTTTCGCTTGGCGCGCCTTGCTGTAACGCATTTCCAGCGGGATGAAATAGTCGCCGTCGCGGGTCAGCACGGCGGTCATGCCGGGCGTGCGATCAACGAGCTTCTTGAGCTCGCGCGCGACTGCGAGCGTGATGTCCTTTTCGCGCGCGCCGCTCGCCCCGGTCGCGCCCGGATCGTCGCCGCCGTGGCCGGCATCGATGGCGACGACGACATTGCGGCCCTTGCCACTCAGGCTGGCCGCGACGCTCT
>JBDTWV010000070.1:0-8437 GCA_040006495.1 Dokdonella sp. | reverse complement strand
GCATCGCGGCTTCCGCCGCTCCCACCAAGCGAAGATCTACCCCCGCCACCGCGAGGGTCCGCTGCTGCACTTGTGGGAGCGCCGGAAGGCGCGATGCTTTCGCGCAGATTCAGGACGGCGTCGCGGCTTCAGCCGCTCTCACCATGCGATGGTCCACCGCTTCCGCTGGCCGACGCAGTGCAAATCACAATGTCATGCGGCTCTCGAAATGGCGATCAAGCCCGCTGAGAGGATCGATGAACGAAAGACTCGCCGCCAATAGCTGCAGCGGTTTGGAGTAATCATCGCAGCGACGTTCGTGTGCACCGGCCGACGCCAGCGCCGGATAGAAGTCATCGTTGAGGATTGGTGCGCCGAGCGCCGCCATATGCACGCGCAACTGGTGCTTGCGGCCGCTGACCGGATACAGCCCATAGCGCCAGTGATGGGCTTCGCGCGCAATCACCTCGATACGCGTTTCCGCGTTGGGTTCACCTTCGACTTCCCGCATCCTGAAGAACGGCTCGCCGCGTTCGAGTCGACTAATTCTCGTGAGCGGGAACGTGAATTGAGGCAGCGCGGGCGCCAATGCCTCGTAGCGCTTGACCATCGCGCGGGTGCGGAACAACGCTTGATAGCGCGAACGGCTGGCGCGATCCGCCGAAAACAGGACCAACCCCGCGGTGCCGCGGTCAATGCGATGCAAGGGCACCAGATCCGGATTGCCGAGACGCCGGATCAGCCGCGCGAGCAAGGTCTCCTCGACGTACGCGCCAGCTGGTGTCACCGGAAGGAAGTGCGGCTTGTCGGCGACGACAAGATGCTCGTCGATATGCAGCACCGCTTCCGGAAAGGGAATGATCGTTTCCGCTGCGACTTCACGGTAGTAGAAGATGCTCAGACCAACGCGGTACGGCGTGTGTGCATCAATTGGAACGCCTGCCGCATCCAGCACGTGCGCACGTTCGATGCGACTCAGCCACTGCTCCCTCGCGATCGCCGGAAACTGCGCGCACAGGCAATCGAGCACGGTCGCCCATGTACCTGGCGGTAGCTGCACCGCGCTGGCGGCAACGCCATTGCGCAAGGGAAACAGGTTCGACATGGAGTTGGGTTCCTTGATCGGTGGCTGCGCAGCGCAACCCATTACATCGCGGACCGCGGAAGCGATGATAATGGACGGCCATGAACACCGATTTCGATTCCGCGTCCGAACGCATCGACCCTACGATCCGCTGCGCCGACTGCGAGGCCGTCTGTTGCCGCCTGCCGGTACTATTGCTTCCCGGCGATTCAGTGCCCATCTGGGCGATCGATCACGACGAGCACGGGCTCGAGATCGTCGCGAAAGCCGACGACGGCTGGTGCGTCGCCCTGGATCGCCACACGATGCGCTGCACGATCTACGCGCGCCGCCCACAGATCTGCGCCGAGTTCGCGATGGGCGGCGACGGTTGCCGCGATGAGCGCGAGGCCTGGTTCGGCAAACCGGGCTCATCCATTCCAATAACCGTGATCGGTTCCAGCTGACACGATCCGACGCGCGACCGGCACACAGCGCCTACAATCGCCGCTTTATTTCCAGGGAAGATACGCATGGCGCTCAATGCGACCATCTACAAGGTCGAGCTGCAGATCACTGACATGGACCGCCACTACTACGCGACCCATGCGCTGACTTTGGCCCGGCATCCATCCGAAACAGCGGTGCGCCTGATGGTGCGCGTGCTCGCGTTCGCATTGTATGCGGACGAACGATTGGAGTTCGGCAAGGGCATCAGCTCCGACGAAGAGCCGGATCTGTGGCGCAAGGACCGCACCGGCGAAATCGAGCAATGGATAGAACTGGGCCAGCCGGACGAGCAGCGCGTGCGCAAGGCCTGCGGCCGCGCGCGCCAGGTCGTGGTGGTCAACTATGGCGGTCGTATCGCCGACCTGTGGTGGGAAAAGGCGTCCGCTGCGCTGGCGCGGACGAAGAATCTCACCGTGCTCGATATTCCCCTGGCCGCCAGCGACGCACTCGCAGCGCTGGCCGATCGCGGCATGCGTTTGCAATGCATGATCCAGGATGGCCAGGTGCAAATATTCGGCGACGAAGGCGACGCAATTACCATCGATCCGATCGTGCGCTTGGAACCTGCGGCGATGGCGCGCTGAGCGCATGGCGGAATCGTTCGACGCTCTGGTCATCGGCGGCGGTGCCGCTGGCCTGATGTGCGCGATCGCTGCCGGCCAACGCGGCCGGCGCGTGCTCGTGGTCGAACATGCAAACCGGGTCGGCAAGAAAATCCTGATGTCCGGCGGCGGTCGCTGCAATTTCACCAACACGGGTGCAACTGCAGCGAATTATCTTTCCGCGAACCCGCATTTCTGCAAATCCGCGCTGGCGCGCTACCGGCCGGCCGATTTCATCGCGATGGTCGAGAAGCATCGCATCAAGTATCACGAAAAGGAACTCGGCCAGTTGTTCTGTGACGACTCGTCGAAGCAGATCGTGCGCATGCTGCTCGACGAGTGCGACGCGGTTGGCGTGCGCATCGAAACGAGCTGTGCGGTGACGCGCGTGCGCCACGGCGAGGCAGACTTCCATCTCGATACTGCGATCGGCGTGTTCAGTGCACCTGCACTGGTCGTCGCATGCGGCGGACTGTCGATTCCGAGCATGGGCGCGAGCGGCTTCGGCTACGAACTCGCGCGCCAATTCGGCCATCACGTGTTGCCCACTCGCGCCGGATTGGTGCCGCTGACCCTGAGTGGGAAACACCAGGAACGTTTTTCCGATCTTGCTGGCGTCGCGCTGCCGGTCGAGGCGCGTTGCAACGGCGCGAGCTTCCGCAATTTCATGTTGATCACGCACCGCGGCATCAGCGGTCCGGCGATTCTGCAGATTTCGTCGTATTGGAAGCCCGGCGACGATGTGCGTCTCGATCTGCTGCCCGACGATGACGCACTGGTGTGGTTCGAGCAACAGCATGCCGATCGGCCCGCCGCGGAGTTCAAGACCGCACTCGCCGAACGCCTGCCCAAGCGCTTCGCGCAGCGATTATGCGAGCTCGGCCTGCCGAACAAACCGCTGCGCCAATTCCGTGCCAACGAACTGCGCACCCTCGTCGAGTCGCTCAAGAACTGGCCGCTGGTCGCCAGTGGTACGGAAGGCTATCGCACCGCCGAAGTCACGCTCGGCGGCGTCGACACCGATGAGCTGTCGTCAACAACGATGCAATCCAAACGCGTGGCGGGCATGTATTTCATCGGCGAAGTTGTCGATGTGACCGGCTGGCTCGGCGGCTACAACTTCCAGTGGGCGTGGGCGTCGGGGCAGGCTTGCGGCAGCACGCTTTGATCCAGCGGAGGCGACGGGTCACGGATGTGGCTTGTGTAGGTGCGATGCAAGCGCCACCGGGAGACGCGCTGGGGGAATTCTGGTCGCGGCTGCGCCGCTCCTACAAAAGCGGCGCCTGCAACAACTTTACTCCGCAGCAGCCGCTTCACGCCCTTGCTGGCGGATCAACGCCTCTTCCCGTGCATCATTGATCGCATCCATGACCGCATCGACATCGGCCGGTGCTTCACTGCGAGCGAACACTCCAGTAAGCACGCTGTCAGGGCGCAGCTGCCCAACCTCGAACAAGGCCCACATCTCACGCGCGAAATCCGTCGCGATCAGTTCCGGCGCAAAGCGGCCGAGACTGGCGGAGATATTGCCGACGTCGCGCTCCAGCATCGCCAGCGCGGCATTGTTGCCGGCCGCGTCCACCGCCTGCGGCAGGTCGATGATGACCGGGCCATCGGGGCCGACCAGCACGTTGTATTCTGAGAGGTCGCCGTGGATCAGCCCGGCGCACAACATGCGCGCGATCTGGCTGATCATGAATACGTGGTAGTCGCGCGCCACTTCCGGCGACAGCTCGACCTCGCCCAGACGTGGCGCCGAGTAACCGTCGGCATCGGTGACCAGTTCCATCACCAGCACGCCGTTGAAAAAACCATACGGCTTCGGCACACGCACGCCCGCGGCGTCGAGCCGGTACAAGGCGTCGACTTCGGTGTTCTTCCACGCGGTTTCCTGTTCCTTGCGACCGTAGCGCGTGCTCTTGCCCATCGCGCGCATTTCGCGACTGCCACGCACTTTGCGTCCTTCCTGGTATTGCGCGCGCGCCTGGAAGCTGCGCTGGCGCATGTCCTTGTAAACCTTGGCACAACGGACATCGTCGCCCGCGCGAACGACGTACACCGACGCCTCTTTGCCGCTTTTGAGCGGACGGATGACTTCGTCGATGACGCCATCATCGATGAGCGCCTGCAGGCCTTGCGGTGTTTTCATGGATTCCGAACTGGCGGCGGCTTTTACAACCGCTCTTGGCGAGGAAATGGATGGCTAACCCATGATTATACGGTAGAACGCTGAATTACCTGTGGCCCACCCAGCCGTGCGGCCAGCGATCACGCCACTTGCGCTACCTGCGCGCGCTTACCGCGTACATAGAACACCAGCCCGACCGCGATGAACAACACACAGCCGCCGCCCACCTTGGCGAGGAACAGGCCACGGCTCGCTCCATCCGGTGGCACCAGCGAGGTGACGATCGCCAGCACGGTCGCCGCAAAACCGACAGCACTGACGATCCAGCAGCCGACGATTCCGCCCGGGACCAGCGAAATCCCCGCATTGTTGCCGGCGGCGCGACGGCGCATCACCGGCAACGCGGCAAACAGGTACATCAACGGCACGAAGGTCAGGATCAGCGTCATGTCGATCAACTGCACGAACGCCTCGTGTACCGATGCACCGGATATTGCGGCGAGCAGCACGAGGGTGGTCAAGGTCGCCTGCGTCAACAACGCAATATACGGCGTGCCATATTCTGGATGCATCGCTGCCATCGACTTCGGCAGGTAGCGGTCGACGCCGACGACGAATGGCAAGCGCGCGGTGCCGGTGATCCAGGCGCCGACGCCGCCCAAGCCACCGAGTGCAACCAAGCCCGAAACCAGCGGCCCGAATGCCGGAATGCCGAGACGCTGTCCCAACCCCGACAACGCCTGCGCGATGCCACCAATCAGATCGATCTGACCCGGCGGCAGCGCAATCAGCAACGCCGTAGTGCCAGCCATGTAGATGGCAACGATCAGGACCACTGAAATCAGGATCGCACGCGGGATCTGCTTCTTCGGGTTCTTGATCTCGCCGCCGAGGACCGGACCGAGTTCAATACCGTCAAAGGCCAGCGCGATCGTCGCCAACGTCGTCAACGCCGCCATCGAGCCGAGGTCGGGTGTCATCGATGCAGCGGTCATCGGAATCGCAGGTCCGAAGCGATACCATGCGACTCCCGCGCCTATCAGCAGCAACGCCGTGGCCATCCAGGTGGCGAGACCACCGATGTTCTGCAGCCATTTGGCGCGCTGCAGCCCCAGGATGTTCAATGCGGTCGCACCCCACAATGCAATCAGGCAATACACCGCGTTGTACAGCGCATTGTCGGCCCAACCGAGCCAGCGCTCGCCGCCGACGTAGAGTGAGATTCCGGCAACAAACAGGAGTGCGGAAGGAAAGAACACTAGATTTGCGGTCCAATACGACCAACCCGCGATGAAACCGTGGATGTCCCCAAATGCCGCTTTTGTCCACAGATAAAAGCCGCCTTCGCCCGGCATACGTGAGCTGAGTTCAAGCACGCACAGCGCGAGCGGCACGAAAAACATCAGCGCACCCAGCACCCACAGCGCCAAACCTGAGGGCCCGATCTTGGCCGCGAATGCGAGCCAGCGCAGGCCGACGATGGCGGCCGTATTGAGGAGCACCAGATCCCATGTACTGAGAACACGATGCAACGGGCGACCGTCGCTGGGCGCTTCCGACGTCATGGTTGACTCCCCGTTCCCGCGCCGATCGTGGCTCACCAAACGTTGAGTAGCCAAGGGCGCGCCGGAGTCTACTCCTGAAATCTGACCGCAGAAATCAATCGGATTCGGAACCCATCAGGCGCGCGATTGCTGTGTCTTTTTCCGTCCAGACCTCGTTTACCCACTCCCTGAAGCGCTTCCGGAATGCGGCGTCGCTTTGGTAGCCGCCGTTGGTGAATTCGACCGGTATCGGGCGCTGGCGAATCTCCACGTGGACGCTGCCGATACGATCGCCAAACAGGTCGGCAAAGCTCGGGCTGCCCTCGGGATAGGCCACGGTGACGTCGAGGATCGACTGCAATCCCTCACCCATCGCATCGAGTACGAACGCGATACCGCCGGCTTTCGGGCGCAACAGGAATCTATGCGGTGACTTCTGCGCCGCATGCTTCGCGCGAGTAAAGCGTGTGCCTTCCATGAAATTCATCACCGCAACCGGAATCGCGCGGAATTTCTCACACGCACGTCGCGTCGCCGCGATGTCACGCCCGGCCAACTCCGGTCGCTTCGCGACCTGGTCGCGCGTGTAGCGCTTCATGAACGGAAAATCGAGCGCCCACCACGCCAGACCCAGCAGCGGTATCCAGAACAACTGGCTCTTGAGGAAGAAACGCAGCAGTGGGATACGCCGGTTGAATACTTTTTGCAGCACCGGGATATCCACCCAGCTCTGGTGATTGGCGAGGACCAGATAGTGGCCATCGCGATGCAGTGCCACATTCCCGCTCACGATGATGCGAGTGTGCGTGAACAGCCCGATCATGCGGCTGTTGAATCCAATCCAGCTTTCCGCGATTCCGCTCAACAAGGGGTTGCACAAGCGCCGGACAGTGTCGAACGGAAGCGCCGCCTTGACCAGCGCGACGGCAAACAGGGGAAGCACGTGCAGCACGGTGCTGGTGCCAATCAACACGGCCGCAAGGGTAACGCGGAGCCAAAGCACCAAGGAGACGAGCATGCACATCCATCGAACCGGCGAAGCTGCGCAGGGTAACCGGCTCACGCAGCGGTTGCGAGCAATCAGTTCATCGCATTAATCCGCCATCTCGATATCGAAGGTGAGTCCGACTGGAAGCGCATGGCGCTCACATTCCACTATGCAGCGCGGCGGCGACCGTATTCGATGAGCGGCCATTGACCGGGAGGCGCGCGCCAAGGCCAAGACAACCGGAGCATCGGATCGATACCCACGATTTCAACGGCAACCCGGCGGCGACCCACTCTAGCCAACGACCGCAAGCTCCCTCTTCGGCCCCATAGCTGCGATCATGTCGCATGTCCACCTTCAACACACTTCCCCTTTCCCCTGCTCTGCTGCAGGCCCTTGAAACCCTCACCTACACCGACATGACGCCGGTGCAGGCCGAAAGCCTGCCCGCGATGCTGGCCGGACGCGACCTTATCGTGCAGGCGCCGACCGGCAGCGGCAAGACCGTCGCGTTCGGCCTTTGCCTGCTGCAGCAGCTCGATCCCGCCGTGATGCGCGTGCAGGCACTGGTCCTGTGTCCGACCCGCGAACTGGCCGATCAGGTCGCCAAGGAGATCCGCCGTCTGGCCAGCGCGATCCAGAATCTCAAGGTCCTGACGCTCACCGGCGGCATCGCGCTCGGTCCGCAGCTCGCCTCGCTGCGCAAGGATTCGCATGTGATCGTCGGTACGCCGGGGCGCGTGCAGGAAATGTTGCGCAAGAAGGTCCTGCATCTTGCCGGCGTGCGCACACTGGTGCTCGACGAAGCCGACCGCATGCTCGACATGGGCTTCGAGGAGCCGATCCGCGAAATTGTGGGCAAGACTCCCCCACGCAGGCAAAGCCTGCTGTTCTCGGCGACCTATCCGGAGGAAATCCGCGCAATCGGACGCAGCGTGCTGCGTGATCCTCTCGAGGTCACGGTGGCCGGCGAGGCCGAACAACCTGCGATCGATCAATTTTTCTTCGAGGTGGAGCTCGCACGCAAGCCGGCCGCGCTGGCCGCGTTGCTGCAGGATTATCGTCCCGAATCGAGCGTCGTGTTCTGCAATACGCGGCGCGATGCCGATGACGTCGTCGAAGCACTGGCGAAATTCGGCTTCTCGGCGTTGGCCCTGCACGGTGACATCGATCAGCGCGATCGCGACGAAGTACTGGTGCGTTTCGCAAACCGCAGTTGCAGCGTGCTGGTTGCCAGCGATGTCGCCGCGCGCGGACTCGACATCAAGGATCTCGGCGCCGTCATCAACTACGAATTGCCGCCCGATCCAGACATCTATCTGCACCGCATCGGCCGTACTGGCCGCGCCGGGCGCAGTGGCCTCGCGCTCAACCTGGTCACGCCGCGCGAGATGCCTCGTGCGCACGCGCTGGAGAAACTGCATGGCGAAGCGCTGCGGTGGAAGCAGCCGAAAGTCCTCGCCGGGAAGCCGCAAGAGGCGTTTCTCGCGACGATGGTGACGCTGCGCATCGACGCCGGTCGCACCGACAAGATGCGCCCGGGCGACATCCTCGGCGCGCTCACCGGCGACGCGGGTTTGCCGGCGGACGCAGTCGGCAAAATCGACGTGTTCGCTACGCGTT
>JBDTWV010000069.1:0-8455 GCA_040006495.1 Dokdonella sp. | reverse complement strand
TTCCACATTCACGGCGCCGTCGATGACTCCGAATCCGATCCGCGAATTCGCGCTGAAGGCGTTGCTCTGGCTGCCGCTCAGCTTCGTGATCTGGTTCTGGATGGCGCCGGTGTGGGTGGTGCCGGCGGTGCAGATCGCCAAGCACGTCTTGCTCGGTTTCTGGGGCGATCTGTTCACCGGCGTTGCGCAGGGCGGCGAATTGCTCGATGCGGCCGGACGCGTCGTGGCGCGGGCCAATTATCTGGTCACGCTGTCGACCCAGATCATGGTCACGGTGCCGACTGGCGCGGATGGCCCTGGCGGCGTCGGCGTGCTGGAGCCGACGCTCAATCCGATGGTCTATGCGTACTCGCTGCCACTGTTCGCCGGACTCGCGATGGCCACGCCGGTATCGACGCGGCGGCGCCTGTTTCAATTCGCGATCGCGTTCATGGTGATTTGGATCAGCCAGGCATTCGGAATCGTTGCCGAGAGTCTCAAGGTGCTTGCGTTTGATTCGGGTGACAGCGGCGCAGCGGCCATTGCGCGCGCCGGTCTGGCACCGGAGATGATTGCAGTGGCCTACCAGTTTGCCTATCTGGTGCTGCCGGCCGTAGTGCCGGTCGCGTTATGGATCGGTTTGAATCGCGACTTCATCGAGCGGCTGACCCGGCCGGTTGGGGAACCTGTCGCCAGCGATGACGGTCAGAGCACCGGTTAAATCGTCCGGAGGCGTCGTAGTGTCCGGTGGCATGCGAGGATGCGGCGCCCTGCAATGCGCGAGAATCCCCGCGCACATGCATGACCGGCGCCTTGCTGTAAGCAGCCGGGCTTCCTGAATGTATGGCCGTACAAGTGCTCAGTGGCGCTGGCTGAGTGATCGGACCCATGCTTTTAACGAGCGATATGGAACAATGCCGCCTTTCAGAACCAATTTTCGCGGGTAGGGGATTCATGTCAGCTGTCGCACCGATCGAACACGCCGAGAGCCAGACTGCTGCCGAAGCCAGTCTAGACGACCGCATTTGCCACTTCCTGGTCGCGCGCGGTCGCCTCAAGGATGCCGATCTCGCACGTGGGCGGCGTTTGCATGAAGAGGATCCGGCCTCAAGCAGTCTGGTGTCGCTGCTGACCCGGCTCGGTCTGGTGTCCGAGCGCGAGATGGCCGAGGCGGTTTCGGAGTTGCTGAAGCTGCCGTTGCTGTCGGCCAAGGAATTCCCTGAATCACCGCCGCCGAACGTGCAGACGTCAGTGCGCTTCCTGAAACACCATCATGTGTGCCCGATCGGAGAGACCGAGACCGATGTCACGGTGCTGGTCGCCGATCCAGCCGACACGTTTCCGTTGCAGGCGCTGCATCTGGCGACCGGGCGTGAGATCAAGCTCAACATCGGCCTGCGTAGCGAAATCGATGACTTGATCGAGCGCTATTACGGCACCGGCCGTTCCGCAATGGGCACGATCGTCGAAGACCTGACCGACGAGAACAATCGCAGCGAGGACGACATCGAGCATCTGCGTGATCTGGCGTCCGAAGCGCCGGTAATCCGCTTGGTCAATTTGGTCATCCAACGCGCGGTCGAACAGCGCGCGTCGGACATCCACATCGAGCCGTTTGAGAGCCGACTGAAGGTGCGCTACCGCGTCGACGGCGTGCTGCACGAAGTCGAATCGCCTCCGGCTGCGTCGACCGCGGCCGTGATCTCGCGCGTCAAGATCATGTCGAAATTGAATATCGCCGAGCGCCGCCTGCCGCAGGACGGTCGCATCATGATCCGCGTTCAGGGCAAGGAGCTCGACCTGCGTGTGTCGACGGTGCCGACGGCGCACGGCGAATCCGTGGTCATGCGTATCCTCGATCGCGAAGCGATTGTGTTCGATTTCCACAAGCTCGGCTTCACCGACCAGTTCCTGCAGAAATTCATCAACGTGCTGGAGCTGCCGCACGGCATCATGCTGGTGACCGGCCCTACCGGTTCGGGCAAGACCACCACGCTGTACACCGCGCTGTCCAAGCTCAACACCGCCGACGTCAAGATCATCACGGTCGAGGACCCGGTCGAGTACCAGATCGAAGGAATCAACCAGATCCAGGCCAAGCCGGCAATCGGCTTGGACTTCTCGCACGCACTGCGCTCGATCGTGCGTCAGGATCCGGACATCATCATGATCGGCGAAATGCGTGATCTGGAAACCGCGCGCATCGCGATCCAATCCGCGCTGACCGGCCACCTGGTTTTGTCCACATTGCACACCAACAATGCTGCCGGCGGCATTACCCGCATGCTCGACATGGGCGTTGAGGATTACCTGCTCACCTCCACCGTGAACGGCATCCTCGCGCAGCGCCTCGTGCGTCGCCTCGACAGCAGTGTCGCGCAGATCTACGACCCGTTGCCGGAAGTCATCAAGGAGTTCCACCTCGACACGCTCAGCGAAGGCGGTCCGATCCAGCTCTACAAACCGGGCTCCAGCGTCGCCAACCCGACCGGCTACTTCGGCCGTACCACGATCATGGAATTCCTGGTCATGTCTGACCCGATCCGTCGCCAGATCATGCAGCACGCCGGCATGGGGGACATCGAGCAGCAGGCCCGCACCGAAGGCATGCGCACGATGTACGAAGATGGCCTGGTCAAGGCGATGCAGGGCCAGACGACGATCGAGGAAGTATTGCGCGTGACCCAGGAGAGCTAGGTGATCGGACCCGGGTCAACTTCGAGGCCCAAAAGCCCCGTGTGGGTGCGCCGACAGACGCGATCCGTTTCAGTGCGATGCTGCCGAGAGCCTCGCGGCTTGTGCCGCTCCCACCAAGATCAACAATGACACTTTTTTACTACAAAGCTGTCACCCCCGCCGGCGAGACCCTCGAAGGCCAACTTGAGGTTGCCACTCACGATGACGTGATTGGCAAGCTGCAGGACGCGGGCAATATTCCGCTCGAGGTGCGCGAGGCCGACGGTGGCGATTCGGTCAGCCTGTTCGCGGCCTTGTTCAAGAGCAAGACGCTGACCGACGCGCAGGTCGTGCAGTTCACCCAGCAACTGGCAACCCTGCTCGGTGCCGGGCAGCCGCTCGATCGTGCACTGCAGATCCTGCTTGACCTGCCGGAAAGCGAGAAGGCGAAGCGGTTGCTGGAACGTATTCGCGATCAGGTGCGCGGCGGCACGCCGTTGTCCGATGCGCTCGAGGGCGAGCAAGGCAGCTTCTCGAAGCTATACGTGAACATGGTGCGTGCGGGCGAGGCGGGCGGTTCGATGGACGAAACACTGTCGCGCCTGGCGGACTATCTGGAACGCAGCGCGGCGCTCAAGGGCAGTGTCGTCAACGCGATGATCTACCCGGCGTTCCTGGTCGGCATGGTCATGGTGTCGTTGATGGTACTACTGGTCTACGTCGTGCCGCAGTTCGCGCCGATGTTCACCGACATGGGCGTGGAGATGCCGCTGATCACCAAGATCGTGCTCGCGGTTGGCGAGACCCTGCAGAGTTTCTGGTGGCTGATCATCGGCTTGATCGTATTCAGCATCGGCTGGTTCCGCCGGCAAATGGCCAATCCACCCGCACGCTTGAAGATCGATGCGCGGTTTCTCAAGACGCGCGTCATTGGCGACGTGATCCGCAAGGTCGAGACCGCGCGCCTGTCACGCACGCTCGGCACCTTGCTCAAGAATGGCGTTCCTTTGCTGTCGGGCCTGACCGTCGCGCGCAACGTGATGAACAACACTGTGCTCGCCGAAGCAGTTGGGCAGGCGACCGAGGAAGTGAAATCGGGTGGCGGTCTCGGCTATGCGCTTGCGCAGTCGAAAAATTTTCCGAAACTGGCGATCCAGATGATCGCGGTCGGCGAGGAATCCGGAGAACTTGCCACGATGTTGATGAAGGTCGCCGATACCTTCGACATCGAAGTAAGGAACACGCTGGATCGGCTGTTGGCGGCGCTGGTGCCGGCGACCACGATCGTGATGACCATCGTCGTGGCGATGATCATGCTGGCCATCGTGTTGCCAATCATGAACATCGCTGGAGCGGTGCATTGATTGAGAGTCGGGTATTGGAACAGTCCACACCTTCGTGGTGCAAGCCGGGATCCATTTGCTGCCTCGCAAACCATGACCGTTGCGTGGCTGGTTGGAATCGCAATTCAGAAAGAGGAACGGAAACGCCCATGAACACATCCCATCGCAACATCCGCCAACTGCCGCGCGCGGCAGGCTTCAGCCTGATCGAAATGCTTGCCGTGATCGTGCTGATCGGCATTGTCGCCGGCATCGTCGTGCAGCAGGTCGGCAAGAACGTCGACAAGGGCAAGTACGGCGCGGGCAAGGCCCAGGTGCAGATGCTGGCCGGCAAGATCGAGGGTTATGCGCTCGACAACGGCTCGCCGCCGGCGCGTCTCGAAGACCTGCTGACCAAGCCCGGCAATTCGTCGAACTGGCAGGGCCCATACGCGAAGGAATCTGATCTCAAGGACCCGTTTGGCCATGCGTTCCAGTACAAGGCACCGGGAGAACACGGCGACTTCGACATCACGTTTCTGGGCAAGGATGGCCAGGCCGGCGGGGATGGCGTGAATGCCGATTACGGCAACTGGCAATGAAAAGCGGGGAATCGGGAATAGGTACGCGGGAATCGGAAAAGCGGCTGTGCCCGTCTTCCACTTCTGAGCACTCACGCTTCCCGACTCCCAATATTCCCCTGCGTGCACGCCATCATGCGCGCGGCTTCACACTGATCGAAATGATCGCCGTGGTGGTGCTGCTCGCGATCATCATGACCGTGGTCACGATCTCGTTCTCCAAGAGCTTGCAAAGTGCCCGTATCCGCGGCGCAAGCCGCGATCTCGTCGCGGCGCTGCGCTACACGCGGGGCCAGGCGATCGTGAAGGGCAAGCAGGAAGTGCTGGTGCTCGATTTGGACAATAATTCCTATACCGCGCCTGGCAAGGGTGCGGTCAAGCTGCCCAAGGACATGACGTTGCGGCTGACAACCGCTGAGCAGGAGCAGACTGGAACCAACGCCGGCGGCATCCGGTTCTTCCAGGATGGCAGCTCCACCGGCGGCCATATTTCGGTATTTCAGGGTCGCCGCGAATGGCGCATCAACGTGGCTTGGCTGACTGGCGATATCGCGCTCGATGAAAAACCCGAATAGCGCTGCGCCGTCTGCTCATAGGCAACGACAGCACGAGGTTTGCGAACTCGCTCCGGGTTCCGCGGTCAATCTCCGGATGAATCGCCGCGGCCAACCAGTCAACCTTAGCCGCATGCGCGGCTTCAGCCTGATCGAGATGGTTGCGGCATTCCTGGTGTTCGCGATCGGCATCGGCGTGCTGATGCAAATCCTTGCGACTTCGATGCACAGCGCGCGGCAGTCCTCGCAGTACACGATGGCAGCGTTGTGGGCCGAGTCAAAGCTCGACACGGTCGGTGTCGGCGTGCCCATCGAAGCCGGACGCAGCAGCGGTCGTTTCGACGACAACTACAGTTGGGACCTCGATATCGAAAAAGTCGATCCGGCCAGCGTCGCCGTGCAGCAACAGCAGCCAGCAATGGCGGGCAACAAAGCCGCGCCCGCGGCAAATGCACAGACCTCGGCCTCAAATGCGGGGCAGGGTGGTGGCATCGAGGTATCGCCGTTTGATCTGTATCAGGTCGATCTCACGGTGATTTGGGGGCAGGGTTCCGGCGCTCGCCCGCACACCGCACACTTCGGCACACTGCGCGCATCGAACCCGGACCCGAACACTCCAGGCGGCATGCCGGGCGGAATGCACCGCGCGCCTCAGCTTGGCGGAGGCAAGCGGTGATGAAGCGCCATCCCCGATTCTCATCCGGCTTCACGTTGCTCGAAGTCATGCTCGCGACGATGCTGCTCGCGTTGCTTTTGGCAGGCACATACGGCGCGATCCGCACGGCCGTCCACTCCATGCATTCGGGTGAGGCCGCGATTGACCGCACCAATCGTCTGCGCGTTGCCGAGGAATTCATGCGCCGCCAGATCAGCCGGATCATGCCGCTGGCGTTTGGGCGCGACGAGAGCACGAACAGCAATTTCGTGTTCGAGGGGTCGGGTAATCGGATGCGTTTCGTAGCGGCGATGCCGGGCTACCTGTCCAAGGGCGGACCGTATGTGCAGACGCTGACGTTTGCCGGCAATCGCCGCGGCGGCAAGCAGTTGCTGTTCACCGATTCGATGCTCAACGGCTTCGATCTCGACAACAAGGACACCGGCACCGAGCCGTCGATCCTGCTTGACCAGATCCAGGATGGCCGCTTCGAGTACCGCACGCTCGACGATCAGGGCCAGCTGAGCGACTGGTCGGACAAGTGGGACGATCCGAGCGTGACGCCGGTCATGGTGCGTATCGAAGTGACGATGCTGCCCGAGGCGCGCATCGATTTTCCGACCATGGAGATTCCGTTGCTGCTCGATGTCGGCGCGATGCGGCGCGTGAGCCAACCGATGCTCGGTGGCGCGGTTCGGGGCATGCCGGGATTGCAGGGCGAGCGAAAATGACTACGCGGCCGTTCAGGGCGCAACTCGTGCGGCGTCGCAGTCGATGTGCGAGTCGCCGATTGCGCGAGCGCGGCGTCGCGTTCGTGCTCGTGCTCTGGGTCATCGCGATGCTGTCGATCATGCTCGGCAGTTTTGCGCTGGTCACGCGCACCGAGAACCTGCAGGCGCGGCATCTTTTCGATACCACCCAAGCGCGCTACGCGGCAGAAGCCGGTCTCAATCTAGCGGTGTTCGGCCTGCGCAAATCCGACCCGCAGGAGCGCTGGGTCGCCGATGGCCGCCCCTACGATTTTGGTTATGGCGAGGCCGAGATCGAAGTGCGCATTACCGATGATTCCGGCAAGATTGACCTCAATGCCGCCGCCTCGTCCGGCGACACCACCCTGCTGGTCGGCCTGTTCACGTCGTGCGGTGTCGAACACGATCAGGCCGAGGCTCTGGCCGACGCAGTCCTGGACTGGGTCGATGCCGATGACGACAGCCGCCCGAATGGCGCCGAGATTGCACAGTACAAAGGCGCGGGTCTTTCCTACGGCCCCGCGAATGCGCCGTTCAACACGGTTTCGGAACTGCAGCAGGTGCTCGGCATGACCTACGCCTTGTACGAGAAGCTGGAGCCGGCACTGACGATCTATTCCGGCGCGTCCAAGCCGAGCGCTGCGTTTGCGCCGCTCGAAGCGCTGATGGCGATGCCCGGTATGACCCAGGAGCTGGCCCAGCAGATCATCCAGCAGCGCCAGTCGCTCGCTCCCGGCGACCTCGCCGGCGCCGGCATCACCCTGCCGGACGGCACGCCCCTCATGGCGGGCGGCGGAGGGCTCACGTATAGTGTGAAGTCCCGTGCGAAGCTGCCCAATGGCGCCAGCACAACCTTGGATGCGACCATTCGCATGGGCGGAATCAGCGCGGGCGGTCGGCCGTTCGTGATTTTGCGCTGGCGTGATGGGGAAACTTCTTAGCCTGTGAATCCAGCCCTCGACCGAGAACTGGCGCGTCTGCGGATGCGCCTCGCCAAGACCCCGCTGCCGGCCTTTTTTGCCTGGTGGCGCGATCAGCTTCTGGCCTGCCTGCCGGCACGCTGGCGCGACCTGCTGTCCGAACGGTCCGAGTCACTGCTGCTCGACCTGCACGACGAGGAGATCGTGGTCTGGCGCGAACGCGGGGATGCGATGAGCGAATACGCCAGAATCCGGCGCGATCTGCCTCCCGAGGCGCAGAGTGCCGAATTCCAGCGCTTGCGCACCGCAATCGGTGATCCGGCCGTGCGTACCGTTTTCTGCATCCCGGCTGACCGAGTGCTCACCCGCGTGCTCAATCTGCCGTCCGCCGCGGAAGACAATCTGCGTCAAGTGCTGTCGTTCGAGATGGATCGACAGACCCCGTTCAAGGCCGACCAGATTTATTTCGACAGCCGCGTGCTCGGCCACGATGCCAGTGGGCGCAACGTGCAGGTCGAACTGGTGCTGATTCCGCGTGGTCGCCTCGATCAGGAGTTGAACGCACTGCCCTCGGGCGCCGCCGACCTCGATGGCGTGGACAGTTGGCGCGCCTTGCCCGGTGCTGGTCGTCGCCACACCAATTTGCTGCCGCCCGAGAAGCGCGCGCAACGCCGTAATCTGCGCACGCCGCTCAATCTCGCGCTAGCCGCTGCCGTCCTGATCCTGCTCGTACTCAACATGGACGAATCGCTGGCCAATCGGGCTGCGGCGGTCGAGTCGATGCGTGCGGAAGTCAGCCAGGCGAACACGGCTGCAAAACAGGTGGCGGCGCTGAAAAAGTCGCTGGCCGACTCGATTGGTGGCGCCAATTTCCTCACCGACCGCAAGCGCAACGGGGCGCTGACGGTGGCCCTGATCAACGACATCAGCCAACGCTTGCCGCAGGACACTTATCTGGAACGCCTGCAGATCGAGAACAAGCAGGTCCAGTTGCAGGGTCAGGCGCAGGAAGCGGCCAA
>JBDTWV010000068.1:0-8515 GCA_040006495.1 Dokdonella sp. | reverse complement strand
AACCTGCATACCGATGAAGTGTATTTTCGAGATACCGCACATGGGTTTTTGAGCTGGGCAGTAGCATCGTTGGTGGTCGCTGCGTTTCTCGGCAGTGCGGTTGCCAGTGCGTTGAGTGGCGGGGCGTCGATCGCCGGTTCTGCGCTACAGGGCGCCGCGTCCGCAACCACGAGCGCCTTGGGAAAGATGTCTGGCGACGGGGATGTTGCGGGTTATTTCGTGGACACCCTTTTTCGGAGGCAGAGCTCGGCGACGGCCACCAATTCGGAATCAGATGGCAAGGTTCAGGCGGAAGCGGCACGCATCATCATCAAGGATGTGCAAACGGGCTCGCTGAGCGCGCCGGACAAGCAATATCTTGCGCAGTTGGTTGCCGCTCGCACGGGTCTGTCACAGGATGAGGCTGTGCAACGCGTCGATAGCACGTTCACCGCGTTTCAACATTCGATCGACTCTGCCAAGGACACCGCCAAGAAGGCCGCTGACGATGCTCGCAAGGCGTCCGCATACGCGGCCTTGTGGTTCTTCGTGGCGCTGTTGATAGGCGCATTCTGCGCAAGCCTTGCGGCGACGCTTGGCGGCCGTCGTCGCGACATGTTCCCGTCGTCTTCAACTCGCGTTCCATAAGGAGAGTGTCATGCGCTCGTTACTACTGCTTTTCCTCGGTATACCAATTCCCATCGTGATCCTGATCGCGTTGTTCGTTCGATAGGAAAGGATGAAGATAAAAAGAGGGCGGCGCGTTGTGCGCCGCCTTTTTCTTCACTTGTCGGACCGAGATTTCACGAACCACACCCGGACGCACCACACGGCGTGTTTCGTCAAAACTCCACATGTGCACGCAAGGACGCAAAGGTCACCGGGCCGCGGGCGCGGTTGTACCCCGGGTGTTGGATGAGCTGGATATCGGGGCTGAGGGTAACGTGTTTGAACGGGACGAAACTGTAGTACGCCTCGACGATGCGCTCTTGTGCGTAGTCGATCCCGCCATCACCAAGGACAAAACCACGGCCGCCCAAGGCGAGATAGTCACGATGATCTGAGGAGAGGGCATCAATCGCTATGGCGACGCTTACGTGATCGTCCGGCCTTCTCCAATGGGTCCCCGACAACTGAAAACCGGCGCTCAACGTCCGATCAACCTCTGTGTAGGTGAACGATTCGGTGTGACCATCGTTCCATCCCGCGCGGGTAAACAACCCGGTGTCACCGCGGTCGCCCAGAGGTAGCTCGCCGTTGATTGTGAATCCATACTTGTGGCGCCCCGGCTGCTCGTCGGCTTGAATGTTCGGCACGGTTGCGTGGACCATCGCATACTCGATGGCTTCGCGGTAGATGCCCATGCCCGCCACATTGCGAAAGGCCAGTAGCCGCAGCGCAGCTCCGTCCGGCTGGGTTTGAAGAGCCAACTCCAACTGCTCGCCTCGCGCCAGGCGCAGCGAATTTACCAGCTGCGTTCCGTTAGCTTCCGTCGGCATGCGATACACGCCGTAGCGCAGACTCCAGGCAGGATTAATCCAGGCCATGACAATGCCCTCGGTATAGCCGCGGGTGTCGGCGGCAAAGTCCCAGGCGGTGTTATTTAGCAGCGACCAATTCAGGAACTGTGTGCGCGCCGAGTCGGCATAGCGAGTCTTGTCGAAATCGTCGCTCACGGCCATCGTGCCAAGCTTGATCTCGGTGCGATGAGTGGGCTCTTGGTCGGGAAGCTGATCCTGTGCGCGTTCAGTGGGTCTGGTTTCATCGCCCAGCGGCAGCGTCCAGCGCAAATATCTTCGCGCGACATAGACCGTTTTGCTTAGCGACCCGCCGCCCGAGTGAACCACATCGCCATTGGAAAATCCACCCAGACCGGTGCCTGAGCTGACCGCTTCGCCCTTGAACATCTCCAAGTCGAAATAGAATTGAAAGTGCGCTGGCAGCGCGACGCCGAAGTATCCGCCAAACGTGTGCGATCGTTCCGTGTCGCCGCCGGCACGCAGACTCATGGCGCTGCTGTACGGAGAGTGCAGCGACGACTGGTGTTGATCGACCAATGTGTACTGGGCGCCCAGCCATTGCGGTACAAACAGCGGCACGTCGTCAGCAAAAGCCACGCTGGAAACAAGTGCAAGCGCAATGCAGGCTGCGCGCCATACGGCTTTTTTCATGCGCGTCTCCTCGCATACCACATCGGGAAAAGGGTGCCAGACCGAGCGATACACATACGTGACCGGTTCAAATTCCATAGCTGAGCTGCGGCAGCCGCTCTGGCTCTACTTCGCGTTGCGCGCCGATAGGCCAACAGATGCATTTTGCGGCGGCTAGTCGAAGCGGTCGCACGTGACGGAGGACCAGCTTTGCCGGCCGAACGCCATTGTACGAGCGCATTGTGGCGTGCCCAGATTGCTTGTGGTGGGTGGGCTGCCTCGGGGTGGTCTTTGCCTGCCAACCTTCATTGTCCCCAAGTCACGAACATAACGATGGCAGCGACACTCATAACGCCAGTGGCCAGCCACGCCAGTCCTTTGACCCAGCCAGAGATGACAAACCTACCCATCACCTTCTTGTTCTGGGCGACGAGCATGATCACGACCATCGCAGGAACAGCCGCCACGCCGTTGATCACGGCGCTCCAGAAGAGGGCCTTGATGGGATCGATCGGGGTAAGGTTGAGTAGAGCGCCGCCCAGCGTCGATACAATGATGACCCCATAAAAAAATGGCGCCTGTTTCGGTTTTCTCTCCAAGCCGGCTGGTTTGCCCCAAGTCTCTGCCATCGCATAAGCGGTCGAGCCCGCCAGGACTGGGAGGGCCAGCAGGCCAGTTCCGACGATACCGAAGGCAAATAGGAAAAAGGCGAAATCACCTGCGATCGGGTGCAGCGCAGCTGCCGCATCGGCAGACGTTTGTATGTCCGTCTTGCCATGGGCATGAAGCACGGCTGCCGCCGTGAGGATAATGAAATAGGCCACGACGTTGGAGAAAACCATCCCTACGGTCGTGTCGAAATTGACCCGCTTGAACGCATCCGGGGCTTGCGCCGGCGCGGACTTGAGTGGCTTTCGCGCATTGTCGGCAGCGTTGACCTCCTCAACCTCCTGGGACGCCTGCCAGAAAAAAAGATAGGGGCTGATCGTCGTGCCAAGAATGGCAACGATGGCAACCGCATAGTCCGCCTGCCAGCGTATTTGAGGGACAAAAGTGTTTCGCAGCGCCTCGGTCCACGGCACCTGTGCGACAAACACTGTGGCCACGTATGCGAACAAGCTCAACGTAAGTACTTTAAGAAACGGTGAGTATTTTGAGAATGGGATATAGACCTGAAGGAATAGAGACACCAATGCAAAGCCTAACGCGTATGCGAGCGCGGGACCTCCGATCAGCAGCTTCAGAGCGGCGCCCATGGCTCCGATGTCGGCGCCCAGGTTGATGACGTTGGCGATGAGCACCGATCCGATCAGAGCGCGTACCCACCAGATGGAATAGAGCGCCTGCATGTTCTGCGCGAGCCCTTTTCCAGTCACTCGCCCAATTCTGGCACTCACCGTCTGGATGGCTATCATCAAGGGCAACGCCAGACACATGGTCCAAAGGGTGGCATAGCCGAATTTGGCGCCGACCTGGGAGTACGTTGCGATGCCACTGGGATCATCATCTGCCGCACCGGTGATGAGACCTGCACTAAGTCTCTTCAACAACGATAGCCCAGTGCCTTTCTGCCCGTTTCGTACTGTCTGCTTCATATAACTCCCAAGAGGGGCGTTGGTGAACAGATGCAACGGAGTGGACCGCATGGCCAACAACGAGCTTCGTAGCAGAGCATGCTTTGAGCCCGCGAGCCTTTATAGATATAGAGCGCACGAAATTCCATAACCACGCCGGGGCCCATGCATCGTTCCTCTCCCGGCAGCATCCGCACTAGGCGGCGTGAATCTGCATTCCTCCCGGCCTGCGGTCAGTCAGGACTGACGAACATACGGCTTCGCCCCCGCGGCGCACCAGGGCGAAGCTCAACTCCATGAAGCCGCTCTCTAGGTGGCAATCAGCTTTCAGCATCGCAGTGCCTCGCTTACGTCCATTACACGTAATACGAATATCCATTTCCGTCTTGCCACACGAAGGACGCCGCACAACCGACGCCGTCAACGGCAATGACGGACAAACTCCAACCCTGTTACCAATGAGCCGACGAGCGGGAGCGATGCTGCCAACGCCTTCCTGAACGCGGTCTGTAGGTCTCGGACACGCGCGCCGCGCCTCTGACAGTTTGAAACCATCCGGGCAAACGTAGATGGCGCTGTGTGCTTTTGGTGAGCTCAAAACGGTGACGAGGTGCGCGTACTTACAACGGACCCGGTCCGGCACTTTTCCAGGATGCCGTGTGGCCACATTGGACTTCCGCATTTCGCGCACTCTGAGCGGAACATCGATTGGCTGGCTGTGGCCGACCGTCACCATGCGACCCGAAGCCAGCGTACGTAACGAAGTGGATCTCCCAGCACAGCCTCAGCAGCTCGCCGTAGGACGCACTGACCGGTGTGTCGTTCGTGTTTCGACAATCAGACGTGTCGACCACGACGGTGGCTGAGCGCCCGGATCAAAGTCCACGCGAGAGCCACCACGATCAGTGTGGCCAGGGCAATCGCCAGGATAGCCAGCCACCTCGCGTAGCGTATGAGCCACGGTGTTTCGACGTGACCCTTCAGGATCGTGGCAACTTGCGAAGCGCTTACTTCACCCTTGACGCCTCCAAATTTCGTGCTGACGTAGTTGGCGACAGAAGCTATCTGTCCATCACTCATGCTGGAGCGAAACGACGGCATCAGGGTATGCGTGTCTCCCACCTTGCGGTTCACCCCGTGCGCGATGACTTGCACCAGCGTCGCGCTGTCCGGACCAGTGATGGATTTCAACCGCAGCAGCGACGGATGCTTTAGATCATTCGACCCCTTTCCGTCGATCCCATGGCATGAGGCGCACGCACTTTGATAGAGGATGTTGCCGTCCGTCGTGTCGTGGCCGAGCATCGTTTGCCAGTCTGTGGTTCCGGCAGGTTCGAGCGCGCTCACGTCGATCACCGAAGTCTGGGTGCTTGCTGTTCTTTTTGGCACGTCCGAAGCGACAGCGGGCACCACTCGAAGATAGGCAGCAATGGCGTCGATATCGTCCTTGGACAGCTTGCTCAGACTGTGCGACACCGCTTTACCCATGTCGCCGGCCGCGACTGCGATGTCTGTGTGGCCGGTCATCAGGAATGTTGATAGTTGATCGTTGCTCCAGCCACCGATGCCATCGGTGCCGGGCGTGATGTTGGGGGCCCACCATCCCGCAACCATGGCTCCCGCGAGATGGCGCTTCGAGTCCTGCTGCATGAGTTGTCCGCGCGGGGTGTGGCAGGCCGTGCAATGACCCAGCGTTTCGACTAGGAGACGCCCACGCTCCTGCACGTCGCCGGAGACCTTGATCGCCCCCGTCGGCGTGCCTTGTTCGAGAAATAGCGCGTTCCACACACCCATCATCGGCCGATAAAACGGGAACGGCAGGCTCGTTTGCGGCGGATTGTTCGACACCGGCGGGACCCCGAGCAGGAAGTACGAATACAGAGCCTGAATCTGGCCCGTGGTCAGACCGGTAAATGACGGATAAGGCATCGCCGGGTAGAGATAGCCGTCCGGAGCCTTTCCGTTGCGCAGAGCGTCCGAAAATTGCGCAAGCGACCACGAGCCGATCCCGGTTTGCTTGTCGGGCGTTATGTTCGCCGCGTAGATTTTTCCGATTGGGCTGGGCACGGCATCACCGCCCGCAAAGGAAGTGCCATGACAAGACGCGCAGTCGCCCGCCGTTGCAAGGTAGCGTCCCTGGTCTACCAGGTCTGGAACGGCCCCGGTGGAATGAGCCGAGGCGCCATGCGCGACTTGAGCCATGAGAAGCGCACAGGTGAGGAGGAACAGGGTTCTCATCGCTCACACCTGCTGCGCAATATGCTGGCCTGCCCGCATTGCGAGGGCCATGCCGGTCAGCGTGGGGTTGACGCAGGATACGGACGGGAAAACTCCGGTCGTCACGAGATACAGGTTCTCGTGATCATGGCATCGAAGATCCGCGTCGACGACGGAATCCTTGGGATCGGTCCCCATGATCACCGTCCCCATGATGTGGTGCTGGTTGTACCAAGTCGCTCCCGGAACCTCCTGCGGAACAGCGTTCATGGCCTGAACCCAATTCGCGAAATCATCGATCGTGCGGGGCAGCGCCGCTTTGGAGTAGTCCTGCAGGCGATAATGAACCTTGATGCCGGGCTGCCCGAGCTTGTCGCGGAAAGACGTATTCACCGTCACCGCATTCGAGGGGTCCGGAAGATCCTCGAGAAGCAACTGGACTGACATGAACTGCGACGCACGCAGTCTGAGTTCAGAGTCGAGATGCTCACCCAACATCCCGCCTTCCTTGAACAGCGCCTGCGCCGTAGACAGCGCGGGATTGTGATTCATGAACTGATAGAAGCCGCCGGACACGCTTGCGCGGTCATCGCGGAGCCGATGCTGTAGGTTGGCACCATGGAGATATTGGCCGCGCCCGACCCAGAGCGGTTCGTCGGCATAAAAGCTCATTGATAGCGTGGGATGCATCATCAGGTTTTGGCCCACCATGCCCGAACTGTTGGCCAGCTCGTTCATCAGCAGAAGCTTCGGCGTCTCGAAACCATGCGCCGCTATGACGTAGACCTTTGCGGTGAGCCTGGTTCGCTTGCCCTCGTAATCGAGATAAGACACCGCCGTAATGCGACCCTGGCTATCCTTCTCTAGCCGGTCCACGACGGCTTTCGTCTGCAACCGCGCGCCAGCCTTCTGCGCAGCCTCCAGATCGTGAATTCCCGAATGCTTGGCGCCTATCGGGCAGTTCGGATTGCAGATGTTGTTGCCGACGCAGGCCGGTCGGCCAGCGTACGGCTTCGATAGACGCACGTTCGGGGCATGATCCCACCGATATCCGCGCTCCGCCGCGCGCATCTGGAAGCGCTGCAGGGCGTAGGGCTTTGCCTCGGGGGGAAGCGGATAGGGCTTCGACCTGGGCGGGTACGGGGCCCCACGGTTGTGACCGGAATAGTCGCTCGTGTCTGCGCCGTTGACGCCTACCTGATATTCGGCTTGTGTGTAAAAGGGTTCCAACTCGTCATACGTGAAGGCCCAATCCCGGCCGATCCCGAAATTGCTCTTAAGCTTCATTTCCTCGGGCAGAAAGCGCCACGCCACACCGGTCCAGTGACGGGACGTACCACCTGCGATGCGCAGCGTGCCGGGGATCCACGCAACGTCCGCGTCGAAGTCAACGTAGCCGGGGGTGTACGAATTGGGGGCAAAGGGTATGTCACCGAATGGCGCATTGAGGTTGTCCTTGCGCGGACTGGTTCGGAAGTTCTCGGTGATCTTCCAGTCCGGTGTGACCGGCCCGGCTTCGAGTATCAGAACGTCTTTTCCGCGCTTGGCGATCTGAAGGGCGACCAGCGAGCCCAACGAACCTGATCCAACAACGATGACATCAGCATCATGATTGGCCATTCTCGCAACCTCCGGTATTGAACAATGCAGCGCACTCAGCCTCGACTTGACGGACCCTTGGCACGAGGCTTTTTACTGCGCGCCTCTTCTACACTGGCGTGTTTCGCAGTTGCATAGCTCTTCCATTCCGGATCGGGCGCGATGATGGCGGAGGGACCGCCCGGATGAAACGTCCATTCTCGTATCTGCGCCGGCATTACCGGCGAATCGACGCCCTCCGGAGCAACAACCCACGATCCAGCACTTCCACCGGGATAGGTGGGACGAGGCACAACATCGATGATCTTCTGGTAGCTTTGTGCTTCGAGGAACGTCGCGAAAGCAGCGTCATCCTTCATCACGAAGTCAGAGGGCGTGCCGACATATCCCAGATACCACGGCTTCGCTATAGTCAGTGCGAACTCGACCTGCGTGTCGGATAAACGACCCAGCATCTCGGCGCGATTGCCACTCTTGTCTTGCATCGCGCCTGCCAAATCGCTCAACTTGGACGCGAAGTTGTCCACTCTGGCAACCAGCAGATCGTGGATCCGTAGCGCAACGTCGGCCGAAATCACCTCGGATCCTGTGATGACCCGACTGACGCGAAGGAAGACGTCATCGTTGGGTGCGCCCCACGCTCGCAGCGGGCGCAGAAATTGAGCAGCCGCCGCAACGCCAGCCAACCCTATCAGGATGCGTCGCCGCTCTGAAGAGAAACGAGTAGTCATGATTTGATTCTCACCTCGTGTCGAGCAACGCTTTGCGTTTAGCAGCGTATGCGTATCGCGGTCGCCCGGTCCGTGCACCTACGCACGCAGAGTCAAGCTGGCTGTGGCCGCGTTCTACGGTGAATGCATCGCGGTTGCAAGGAACCTCAAAAACCTACCAACCCGTACCGAAGCCTACGCCTGCGTTGGGGCGGTTGCACGAAACCGTGCGCAGACTTTCGGGCGGCATGCTGCGGCAGGTACTCGGTTCAACCATGCATTGTGT
>JBDTWV010000067.1:0-8595 GCA_040006495.1 Dokdonella sp. | reverse complement strand
CTGGCGCCTACCGGCAAGCGCATCCTGCTGCTGGAGCGCGGCGACTACCTGCCGCGTTCGGTCGACAATTGGGATTCGCAAAAGGTCTTCGTCGAGGGCATCTACCAAGCGGAGGAAACCTGGTACGGCAAGGACGGCGAGACGTTTCATCCGGGCCTGCACTACTATGTAGGCGGTAATTCAAAGGTCTATGGTGCCGCGCTATTTCGCCTGCGCGAGCGCGACTTCGACGCGGTCATCCACCACGACGGCGTCTCGCCCGCGTGGCCGCTGAAATACGACGCGTTCGAGCCGTACTACGCCCGGGCCGAGACGCTGTTTCACGTGCACGGCGAGCGCGGCGAGGATCCCAACGAACCTCCCGCAAGCGGCCCGTATCCGTATCCAGCGGTGACCCACGAGACGCGCATCCAGGCGCTCGATGAAAGCTTGCGCAGCGATGGCCTGCACCCGTTCCATCTGCCACTGGGGATCCTGCTCGACGAGAAGGACGGCAAGACCACGCCCACCAGTCCCTGCATTCGCACCCCGTTCTTCGACGGCTATCCGTCACCGCTCAACGGCAAGGCCGACGCGCAAGTGATCTGCGTCGACCCGGCGCTCGCGGCGTATGCAAACCTCACACTACTCACCGGAGCCTACGTCTCGACCCTCGATACCGACGCATCGGGCAAGACCGTCTCGGCCGTCAACGTCACGCGCGCTGGCAAGCAGGAACGCTACAGCGCAGACATCGTGGTCGTGGCCTGCGGCGCACTGTCCTCGGCCCTGCTGCTGCTGCGCTCGGCCAACGACCAGCATCCACAGGGTCTCGCCAACGGCTCTGATCAGCTCGGGCGCAATTACATGCGCCACAACCAGTCGATTCTGATGGCGTTGCTGCGCGAGCCCAACGACACCGTGTTCCAGAAGACGCTCGCGCTCAGCGATTACTATTTTGGTGCCGATGACTGGGACTATCCGCTGGGTTTGATCCAGATGTGCGCGAAATCGCACGGTGCACAAATTCGCGGCGAAGCGCTGCCGTCCTGGCTGGAATGGCTGCCGAAGATGCCGTTCCGCGAAATGGCGCGGCACTCGATGGATTTCTGGCTGTCCAGCGAAGACCTGCCGCGGGCGGAAAACCGCATCCGCTACGACGGCGACAAGGTGGTCCTCGAACTCACCGCGAACAACATGGAAGCCCATCACCGGCTGAAGAAAAAGCTCGAGCAGCAACTCGGACGAATTGGCGCTCATCCAGTATTGCTAGAACGCAGCCTGTATTTCGGCAAGGACATCCCGATCGGGGGCACCGCGCATCAGGCCGGCACTGCGCGCTTCGGCACCGATCCGGCCACCTCGGTGCTCGATCTCGACTGCAAGGCACACGAACTCGACAACCTCTACGTCACCGACGCCAGCTTCTTTCCATCAATTGGCGCGGTAAACCCCACCCTGACCATCATCGCCAACGCGCTGCGCGTCGCGGATCGGATTCGAGCACGCCTCGGCGCTCTGGATCTTGCGCAACGTGAACCACAGGCACACTGAACGTCACGCAGAAGTTGTCCGCTTCAGCGCTATGCTCGACGGAACATCTGAAGCCGTTTCGGCTCTGGCGAGCAGGCATTGCACATCGCCCGCCACCGGGTACTGCGGTGACGGCGCTCAAACTTGGAGTATGTCGTGATGAACAAGAACGCCAACGATGACCCGGCGAGCCTGGAGCTGTCGCCCCCTGCGATGCAGGCGATGGGTGAGGCCGTGCTGGCGCGCACCGTGGCGCATCTGGCCGCACTGCATGAAACGCCGAGCTGCGGAGATTTCACCGATATCGAAGCGCTGTGCCGGTCGATGCGCGAGGATGTTCCGGAACACGGCACGGCGCTGGAGGCGCTGCTCGATCCGTTGTTCGACGAGTGGATCCCGCGCTCGTTCACGACGCCGGGCCCGGGCTACTTCGCCTACATCCCCGGCGGCGGCATCTATACCGCAGCGCTGGCCGACTTCATCGCCGACACGACGAACCGCTACACCGGCATCTGGCAGGCGGCGCCGGCCCTCGTGCAACTGGAAGCGAATGCGCTCGACTGGCTGCGCGACTGGATGCAGTTTCCGGCGCAGACCCGCGGACTGTTCACCACCGGCGGCTCGATGGCGATGTTCAACGCGATCGCCTGCGCTCGCGAAAAACTGCTCGGCGACGACATTCGCGCCGGTACGTTGTACGTCTCGTCGCAATCGCATCACTGCATCGCGAAGGCGGCGAAACTCGCCGGCATCGCCCACGATCGGGTACGCGTCATCGAGGTGGATGACCAATTCCGGCTGCGCGTGGACGAGCTCGGGCGTGCCGTCGCCGCCGACCGCGCCGCAGGACTCATGCCGTTCATGGTGTTCTCCACCGCAGGCACCACCAACACCGGCGCAGTCGATCCGATCGATGCAGTGGCAGACCTCGCCGCGCGCGAGCGCTTGTGGCACCACGTGGACGGCGCCTACGGCGGCTTCTTCCACATGGTGCCGGAGCTGCGCCCACTGCTGAGCGGCCTGTCGCGCGCCGACTCGCTCACTCTCGATCCGCACAAAGGATTGTTCATGCCTTACGGCACCGGCGCATTGCTGGTGCGCGACGGCGAGGCGCTGCGTGCGTTGCACTCATCGACTGCAGGTTACCTGCCGGACAACCAAAACGAGTTCTACGACCCGGCGCAATATGGGCCTGAGCTATCGCGTGGATTTCCCGGATTGCGCGTCTGGCTCACGCTGAAATTCTTCGGCGCCGCGCGCTACCGCGCCGCCTTGGCCGAGAAGCGCGAACTGGCCGTCCGGGCGGCCCAACAGATAGCACAGATTCCCGGAATCGTGATCGACGCAATGCCGCAACTGTCGCTGTTCGCGTTCCATCTGGAAGGCCCGACACTGCGCACGCGCGAGGCCCAGAACACGGCAACGCGTACCCTGATGGAACGTGTCACCGGCCGCGGCCAAGTCATGCTGACCGGCGCCAGCGTCGGCGATCGCTTCCTCGGTCGCGTCTGCGTGCTGAGCTTCCGTACCCGTCGCGCGGACGTGGAGACCTGCGTGCGACAGCTGGCCGAGGAGAGTGCGCGGCTGCTCGCCGAAGATGTCCACGCGAGCGCCACCACCGGCGGCTGAGTCCAATCGACTGCTGGCGCGCCATCCGTACCGGCGGGAGCAACACGCTTGTTGCGATGTCACGCTCGCGGACGTTTGCTCGGGTTTGCGGGCGGGAGCGTCACGGTTTCGCCGACACGCAATCGCCTTCGCCACGAGTGCGACACCCGCAGCCCTTCCTGCATACTGCCCGCTCAAGAGAAGAGTGGACCCATGGCCGTCTTTCGGGTTTTCATTTTGCTGGTGTTGTGCATCACCGGGCGTGCCATCGCGTCCACGCCTGCCACGCCAGCGCGTGCGCTGGACCTGCTTGACGTGGGCGCGCCACCGTTCACCAATTTCTCTCCCCGCGATGGGTTGCCGGATACCGTCATCGTGGCCGTCGTCACGGATCGCGATGGCTTCGTCTGGGCGGCGTCGCCAGCCGGCGTCTTCCGCTATGACGGTCGCCGCTGGACCGCCAGTGGCGACCCGCTGATGACGCACGGAGTCGACAGCTTGTGGCTGGACAGTCGCGGCACGCTGTGGGCCGCATTTCGCACCCACGGCCTCGCCCACTACGACGGCGCGCACTGGCACGCCGAGGACAGCAGCACCGGACTGCCCTCGCAGCAAATCCGACGCTTTGCCGAGACCCTCGACAGCCAAGGCAATCAGACGCTGTGGGCAATCACCTGGGACAAAGGCCTGATGGCGTTGCGCGACGGTCGCTGGCAAGTCGATCCGGACAACCCCAGTTTGCCGCCAGGTCCGCTGCTGTCGATCGCACAGACGCTGCGTCTGGACGGTCATCGTCGGCAATGGGCGGGCAGCGGCAGCAATGGCCTTTGGTATCGCGACGAAGGCACGCCCGGCTGGCAGCAATGGCACGCCAGTGGTATCGATTCGGCCCAAATCGAATATCTGCTTGCCACCACCCGCAACGGCCGCGAGGAGCTTTGGATTTCCGTTTTCGGCGTCGGTCTGTTTCGCTTGTCCGACGCCGGCTTCCACCAATGGTCGAAGGGCAACGGCGAGTTGCCGACCAACGAGATCTATGACATCGCGGTGACACCTCTTCCGGATGGCGACCATTCGATCTGGGTGTCATCGCGTTCCGGTCTTTTGCGCGTGCACGATGATCGCGTACAGGTGTTCGACCGCAGCAATGGGCTGTCATCGGACGCGGTGCGCGGGCTCAACGCCTGGCGCAGTCCTAGCGGCAGCGACGTGATCTGGCTGGCCACCGAAGCGGGTGTATCACGCACGGTACTCGGGGCCAGCGCCTGGTCCACCGCGTCGTTGATGGGCGCGCGCTCGATCGGCGTATCCGGCGTTTTGGTGGAACCTGACGACAGCGGCGGCGAGCGTCTTTGGGTGGGTGCGAGCGACGACGGTGTGGGGCTGTTCGAACACGGTCGCTGGCAACGATTCAGCGCCGCCAACGGCGCACTGCCGGCGCCCAGCGTCAGCATGATCGTGGCGACCACCGGCGCCGATGGCGCGCGTACGCGCTGGATCGGGCTGCGCGGCGGCGATCTGCTGCGCGTGGTCATGCGCAGCGCGGAGCTGCCGGCGTTCGAACGTCAGGACACGCCATGGCAGAACGCCAGCGGCGAAGCCGTCCTCGATACGCTGGTGCGCAGCGTCGACGGACACGAAGAACAATGGTTTGCCACCCGCCAGTCCGGCGTTTATCTCCGCCGCGACGGTCACTGGACCGCATTCCAGACCGATCGCGTGCGTGGCCAGTGGCGGGTGGTGAAACTGCAGGAACAGATAGACGCGAACGGACGCTCGTGGCTGTGGGCCAGCACCAACGGCGGCCTGGCCCGCTTCGATGGCGAGCAATGGCAACTGTTCGGACATGAGACCGGGCTGCCCGATGCCAACCTGATCGGTCTGAGCCTGATCGCGGATTCGCGGCAACATCCGATCCTCTGGATAGGCACTTCCAGCGCCGGCATTACCCGCGTCGATGTCAGCGATCCGCACCACCCCGTGGTGCTGCCCGACACCCTGCCAGCGGCGCCCGACCCCACCGCCTACGACGCGCTGCGCGATTTCACGGGACGGATCTACATCTGCACCAACAGCGGCGTGCAGCAACTCACGCCGTCCGATGCCGGCTATCGCTCCAAGGTCTTTACGCGGCGCGACGGCATGGTGCACGACGAGTGCAATACCAACGCGCAGTTCATCGATGCGCACGACCGCTATTGGACTGGCACCCTGGGTGGCTTGACGGTCTACGACCCACACCGCGAAACTCACGATACCCAGCCCAAGCCCTTGCGCATCGTCGACGTGCTCGTCGATGGCAAGTCGATACGGACCACGCCGGTCAACCAGACCCATCGACCCGGCCTGCATCTTGATGCCGACGCAAAAACGATCGAGATCGAATTTGCGCTGCTGTCCTGGTATCGCGAGGACGAGTCACGCTTCCGCACCCAACTGGTCGGCTTCGATGACGTGCCTGGCAAGTGGACCGCGCAATCATCGCGCACCTTCAATGCGCTGCCTCCGGGCGACTACGAGCTGCACGTGGAGGCGCGCGACTATGCCGGTAACGTCAGCGTCCCGATCCAGCTGACGCTGACCGTCCCGGCACACTGGTGGCAGCGTGCGTGGGCCCAGGCTGCGGCCGTGTTGGCACTGGTGCTGCTCGGATATGCGGGGATGCAGTGGCGCATGCACGCGCTACAGGGCAAGCGTCGCGAATTGGAGCACCGGGTCACTCTTCGCACTGCGGAGCTGGACAAAGCCAATGCCCGGCTGCTTGAGTTGTCCTATCGGGACGAGCTCACGGGCCTGGCCAATCGTCGGCGCCTGCTGGAACGGCTGGGCCAATTGGGGGGTGTGACGAACGCCGACGCAACGACGGCTCAGCACGCGCTGATCCTGATTGACGTCGACCACTTCAAGGCTTGCAACGATCGCTACGGCCACCCTGCCGGAGACGAGGTACTGCGCAAGGTCGCCAACGCGATGTTGCGCTCGGTGCCCGACAAGGCGCTGGTCGCACGCTACGGCGGCGAGGAATTTGCCTGCCTGCTGCCCGGCGCCGACAGCGCGCAGGCAGTCACCCTCGCCGAACGCATGCGCGCCGCCGTGGCGGCCTGCGAGGTCCAGGTTCCCGGCGAGGCGGCGATCATGAAAGTCACGATCAGCGCCGGCGTCGCCAGCGCGACTCTCGACAGCACCGACGACACCCATCATCTACTGCGCGATGCCGACATGGCGCTATACGAAGCCAAACGAGAAGGTCGCAACTGCGTGCGGGTTCGGGTGTAGCGAGAGGCAGCGACGCGCCCTCGCACAGTCGCTACCGGTGCTTGATTGTTGGTGGTTGCTCGCCTACTTGAAGATTTCCTTGTTCTTCGCATAGCCAATCGCCTGCTGCCGCGTGACCAGCCCGCGCTTGACCAGATCCTGCAGGCATTGGTCGAGGGTCTGCATGCCGTGCTGGCTGCCGGTCTGGATCGAGGAATACATCTGCGCAACCTTGTCTTCGCGGATCAGGTTACGGATCGCCGGGATACCGACCATGATCTCGTGCGCGGCGACGCGGCCGCCACCGACTTTCTTCAACAACGATTGGCTGATCACCGCGCGCAGGGATTCGGACAGCATCGAGCGCACCATCGGCTTTTCGCCGGCGGGGAATACGTCGATGATGCGGTCGATGGTCTTCGCGGCCGAGCTGGTATGCACGGTCGCGAAGACCAGGTGACCGGTTTCCGCGGCAGTCAGTGCGAGGCGGATCGTTTCCAAGTCACGCAACTCGCCGACGAGAATGAAGTCCGGATCTTCACGCAGCGCGGAACGCAGCGCTTCGTTGAAGCCGTGCGTATCGCGGTGGACTTCGCGCTGGTTGATCAGGCATTTCTGCGAGGTATGCACGAACTCGATCGGGTCCTCGACCGAGAGGATGTGGCCGTATTCGTTCTTGTTGACGTGGTCGACCATTGCCGCGAGCGTGGTCGACTTGCCCGAGCCGGTCGGACCGGTCACCAGGATCAAGCCTTGTGGCTGCGAAATCAGTTCCTTGAAAATGCGCGGACAGCCGAGGTCTTCAAGCGACAGGACTTCGGAAGGAATCGTGCGGAATACGGCGCCGGCGCCACGGTTCTGGTTGAACGCGTTGACGCGGAAGCGTGCCAGGCTCGGGATCTCGAACGAGAAGTCGACTTCGAGGAATTCCTCATAGTCGCGGCGCTGCTTGTCCGACATGATGTCGTAGATCAGCGCATGGATCTGCTTGTGGTCGAACGCCGGGATGTTGATGCGGCGTACGTCGCCATCGACGCGGATCATCGGCGGCAGGCCAGCCGACAGGTGCAGGTCCGACGCCTTGTTCTTCACCGAAAACGCGAGCAGCTCGGCAATATCCATTGTCTATCCCCTGAATCGCGGAGCACCGCACAGGCGCTCGGTCGCGGCAGTATAGCTCGGTCAATTTGCGACAAAGTATGGATTCAGGATGAATTTCCGGGAAATGTGGCGGGGTTCGCCCAATCGATCGTTGCGTCGCCTGTGCCGCACTCATGTCGCACGAACGCAACGAGCGCCGGTGTGACGGCCGACTTGATATGCTTGCGGGCCCTCAACACACGCGGTACGAGCACGAATGCCAGCCATCCCCGCTTCATCGTCGCCCGACCCGATCGCCTTCATCGGCGGCGGCAACATGGCGCGCAGTCTGATCGGCGCGCTGATCCGCAATGGCGCCGATGCCAAGTCGATCACGGTCGCTGAGCCGAACGAGAGTCTGCGCGCCGCGCTGGCAAGCGATTTCGGGGTGGGTGTGGATGCAGATGCACGCGGCGCCGCGCAACACGCCGGCCTGTTGGTATTCGCAGTCAAGCCACAGGTCCTGAAAACCGTGTGCGGCGATCTGGCCGATTTCGTCGCCGCGCGCACGCCAATCGTCATCTCGATCGCGGCCGGCATCCGTATCGCACAACTTCGCGAATGGCTCGGCGTCGATCTGCCGATCGTGCGCGCAATGCCGAATACGCCGGCCCTGATTGGCGCCGGCGCGACCGGCCTGTTCGCCAATGCGCTGGCCGATGCCGGACAACGTGCGCATGCGGAGGCCATCCTTGCAAGCGCGGGCCGCACGGTGTGGATCGAGCGCGAGGACCTGATGGATACGGTCACCGCGCTATCGGGATCGGGGCCGGCGTATTTCTTCCTGCTGGTCGAGGCGCTGGAAGACGCCGCGGTCGCGCAGGGTTTGTCACGCGAAACCGCGCGTGTACTGGCAACGCAGACCTGCCTCGGTGCGGGGCGCATGCTGGTCGAGGATGGCGAGGCACCGGCCACGCTGCGCGAGCGCGTGACGTCGCCAGGCGGCACCACGGCAGCAGCCCTCGATGCGTTCGCGGGCGGCCACCTGCGTGAGCTGGTCACCCGAGCGGTGGCGGCGGCAACGCAGCGCGGACAGGAGTTGTCGGAACAGTTTTCCTGAAAAACGTCGGTTGTAGGAGG
>JBDTWV010000066.1:0-8652 GCA_040006495.1 Dokdonella sp. | reverse complement strand
TGCCGAGCGGATGGATGCGGCGCAGGGATTCCGGGGCCAACATCGTGTCCGGATCGCGCTCGTAGCGCACGATCTCGTAGGGAACGCCGAGTTCTTCCAGCAGCCAGAGCACGCGCTGCGAGCGGGAGTTGTTCAAGTGATGGACGACAAGCGGCATCGGAGATCCTTTACAGGGCCACGCCAGCGCATGGTACGCGCACGCAGTGGCCGCGAGCTTGGATGCCAATCCCCGTCCCGTTCAACCGCCGAACAGGCTGGCCTGCGTCGGCGTGTCGTCCGGATCAAAAAAATTGGCGAGGCCGACGCCGACGAGACGATACAACGTCGCGGCCGGCAGGCTGACCTGGCTGCGCAGCGCAAGCGCAATCGTGGTCAGTTCATCGACCGATTGCGGCGCGCCATCCGGCGTGCGGCTGCGCGTCAGGATGCGGAAATCATGCGTCTTGAGTTTGAGTACGACAGTGCGACCGACGCGCTCGTCCTTGTTCGCGGAGGCCCACACCTTGGCCGCCAGTTCGCGGATGATCGACACCGTGGCGTCGAGCGGAACATCGGTCGCGAACGTATCCTCGGCCGAGATCGATTGGGTCGGCCGGTCCGGCTTGACCTGCGCATGGTCGATGCCGTGTGCGAGTTCGGACAGGCGACGTCCGTAACGGCCGAAGCGCGCTTCGAGCGCATGCACGTCGACGTCGCGCAATTGACCCACGGTGCGCACACCTAACGCGGCGAGTTTGCCATCCATGACCTTGCCGACGCCGTGGATACGCGCCACCGGCAGCGGTTCGAGAAATGCGGCGACGTCCTGCGGGCGGATCACGAACAGGCCGTCGGGCTTGCGCCAGTCCGAGGCGATCTTGGCGAGGAACTTCGCCGGTGCGACGCCCGCTGAGGCGGTAAGCCGCGTTTCCTCGCGAATCTGCGCGCGGATCGACTGCGCGATCGCAGTTGCGGAGGTCAGGCCCGACTTCGGTTCGGTGACGTCGAGATACGCCTCGTCCAATGACAGCGGCTCGACCAGGTCGGTATGCCGCAGCATGATTTCGCGGATCTGGTTCGAGGCCGCCTTGTAGCGCGTGAAATCTGGCGGTACGAAGACGGCGTCCGGGCACAGGCGCTCTGCGCGAGCGGCCGGCATTGCCGAGCGCACGCCGAAAGTACGCGCTTCGTAGCTCGCCGCGCACACCACCGAACGTGCACCGCGCCACGCGACAACGACCGGACGGCCGCGCAGGGCGGGATCGTCGCGCTGTTCGACCGACGCGTAGAACGCATCCATGTCGACGTGGATGATCTTGCGCATTGCGCAACGGGTTCGCAAAGACGGAACCGGCGATGCTACTACTGGCGCAATCAAATCGGCAGCGACTTGCGCGATTGCAGGCGTATCGAATCGCGCTTTTCCTACACGACGTCGCGCTGGTTGGCGCTCGTGTGGCGTCCCGATCACGGCGACCATACAGGCCTGCCTCGGGAGCTGTGCCAATGAACGCATTCGACCACCCACTGATTGCCACACGTCACTTGTGCGCCATCGCTATGGTGCTGCTGATCGCCGTTGGAGCGACGACGGCACATGCCGATTCCGTCTACAAATGTCGCGATGCGCGTGGCCAGGTCGCCTATCAAGATCATGTCTGCGCGGATCCGACCCGGCAGACGCTTGTCGAAATTGCACCCGCACCGACACCGAGCCCGGCGCCGGACGTTGCACGCAATGCATCACCGCGTGCCGCGCAGCACAATACGGTGCGGACTTCCCGACAACACGTGAATATCCGCGCCAGCGAAACCCTTTCGTACGAGTGCCGCGCCGCGGATGGCGAGGTGTTCTACAAGCATTCCGGCTGTCCGAAAACGATAGCGGTCGCGCCGGCGAACGAGAGGCGCAGTTCCGGCCGCAAGTCGACCACGCGAGGAGGAGCCACGCACCCGACGGCGGTGTCGACGCGGCCTCTGCCGCGCGCAGAAGCCTGCAAACGTATGGCGAGCGGCGGCTCGATTGGGCGTCCCGGGCGCGAGCACGACGATGCGGTGTCGACCTATGATCGCAACGCTGGCCGCGATCCGTGTCGCCATTCCTGAGACGCGCGTTTGCCCACTCTACGGTGGGAGCGGCGGCAGCCGCGATTCCGTTCTCGAAGCCCAGGAGCATCGCGCCTTGCGGCGCTCCCACAGGGAAGCGATGGATTGATGGCTCGGTGGGAGCGGCGGCAGCCACGATGCGTTTGTCAACAGAAGCATTGCGGCTGCCGCCGCTGCGTCGGAAACAGGACCGCACGACGCGGTAGGATGACGCGAACTGTCCTGGAGCGTCCCGATGCGAGTGTGCCGTCCGAATCCTGCGTTGAGTCTGATGATCGTGGCGGTCGCATTGGGTGGCTGCTCCGCGCCGTCCGCACCACCATTACCTGCACCGGCGGCAGCGCCGGTCGTCAGTGCACAGGTGACCAAGGCGCTGGATCTGTACCGCACTCTGCTGCAACAGCAATCCTGGGAATCGGCGGCGGCGGTCGGGCAGGACATCGTCAACCGCTACCCGACCAGCGTGGCCGCGAATGAGGTCAGGCGGACTCTGCCTGATGCAAGCGCCAAGGCGACTGCACTCACGACCCAACGGCGCCTGCAGGCGCTGTGGTTGTATCAGTCCGGCAAGGAATCGGGCGGCAACCAGAGTACCGCTTCGCTCTACAGCAACGACAGCGCGACCGCCGATCGCGTGCGCTTGATCCTGCGCCGCCATTCGGCATGGGGCTCGAGTGCGTATCTGTATGACAGCGGAAAGGGTTTCGAATGTCGCGGCACCTGCACGCTGAAGCTGCGCATCGACGCGCAACCCGAGCAGCGCATCAAGGCGTACCTGCCGCCGACCGGTGAACCGGCGCTGTTCATCAGCGATGAAAAGGCGTTCATTGCGAAACTCGAACACGCGCAGAAAATCAGCATCGACGTGGTCGGCAAGGACCGGGGCACGCGCACGCTGGTGTTCGAGGTCGGCGGCTACGAGCCGGCCAAATTCCTGCCGCTGCCGAAAAAGTAGTGCGCTCCGCTCAGATCGCGTCGGTAGCGTGCGCCTGCAGGATGACGCCGCTGGAGACGATTTCGTACTTGCGCCGGGAAATCACGCGTAACTCGCCGCCATCGGCAAGGCACAGCTTCACCACACGCTCGATGTGAGCATTGTCGCTGCTGGCCGCTTCCACATAGACGTGGACTTCGTAATCCTTTCCGTCGCTGCCACGTGCGTGATAGAGGTTGCGCAGGACCATGCCGGACACTGTGACGCATCCGGGTTGTTTTGTCCGTTCGCGCACGTTGCTGAATGATTGTGCGGTGAATGCCGGTCTTTCCCGCGTGCTCGCTGTACCGGTCGCAGGACTAGACTGCGTGGCGCTCGCTGCCGTCGATCGCTACGGCCCGAACTTACCGCAACGGAGATTTCCCCATGAAACGCCTTTTCGTCCTTCTTGCCCTGGTTCTCGCCTTCGGCGCCGCGCCGACGTTCGCGGACGATGTTGCCGCCCCGACCGGGCCTGTGGTCGGCCAAGCCGCTCCAGATTTTCATCTGCAGGATCAGAAAGGCGATTGGCACACGCTCGCGCAGGAGCGTGGCAAATGGACCGTGCTGTATTTCTATCCAAAGGACTTCACGCCCGGCTGCACGACTGAAGTGTGCACGTTCCGAGATGACATCATTGCACTGCGCAAGGCCGGCGCGGACGTGTTCGGGGTCAGTCTCGACGATGTGAAATCGCATGCGGAGTTCGCGGAGAAATACCACGTGCCGTTCCGCCTGCTGTCGGATGCCAACCAGTCGGTCGCAAAGGAGTACGGCGTGCTGACTTCGAAGCTCGGCATGAGCTACGCGCGCCGCGAGACATTCCTGATCGATCCGCAAGGCGTCGTCGCCAAGCGCTACAAGGACGTCGATCCGAAGGAAAATTCCAAGCAAGTGCTCGCCGATCTCGCCGCCCTCAAGAAGGCGCAGGGTTGACGGTAGTGCGAGCGACCGGTGGCGCGCAGCCGCGCCTCCGTGCCAGCGGTAGCCCACCACCTGCTGAACCGACGCTGGTTGCGAGTTTCACGCCGCAGGTCGGTGCGGGTTGCCGGGTGCTGGTGCTCGGTACGGTCCCGAGCCTGCGCTCGCTTGAGATGCAGCAGTCGTTCGCGCATCCGCACAACTTGTTCTGGCCGTTCATGGGCACGCTGTTTGGTGCCGGTCCCGAGCTCGCATACGCCGAACGCATCGCACGTCTGCATGCGGTCGGCGTCGGTATCTGGGACGTACTGAAGCAATGTGAGCGGCTCGGCAGCCTCGACAGTGCGATTCGTTCTTCAAGCGAAGTGGCCAATGACATACCGGCGCTGCTCGATGCGTATCCGACCATTGCCGCGATCGCGCTGAACGGTGCGAAGGCGCAGCAGGTGTTCGCGCGCAGGATTGCACCCTTGATCGAGGTGCGACGGCTAAGTGCCATCGGCATTCTCGCGCTGCCCTCGACCAGTCCGGCCAACGCGTCGATTCCGCGCGCGGTCAAGCTGGAACGTTGGCGCGGCATACTGGACTGGACGGCTGCGCAGCCCACACGCGGCGCTGTTTGAGGAAGTCGAGCGCCATTCAGGTTCGCCCGACGACACTCTGTATCCCGCAACGAAGGGAGTACGCGTAATGAATCATCGCTATCTTGCTATTGCCGGTACGGTTGTCGCCATGGCCTTGGCTGCGGGCACGCCGCACACGGCGCAAGCGGCATCGCCCAACTTGGATTGCACGATGAAATTCTCGCTGACCGGCTGGGCCGCGATCTACAAGCGTGCCGAGGGTCACGGTGTCGTCACCTGCGAAAATGGAAAGTCAATGCGCGTGAATATTTCGGCCAAGGGCGGCGGCCTGACGGTCGGCAAGTCGCACATTGACAACGGCACCGGCAAGTTCACCGATGTGCATAGCATCGAGGATGTGCTCGGCACGTACGCCCAAGGCGATGCCAGCATCGGTGCTGGCAAATCCGGTACCGCCCAGGTGCTGACCAAGGGCACCGTTTCGCTGGCGCTTGCCGGCGCAGGCCAGGGTGTGGACATCGGAGTGAGCTTCGGTGGTTTCACGATCAGCAAGGCCGGTCGTTCCAAATAACGCGTCTGCATGATGTCCTGAGCGGGCCGCGGTGGCTGACACCGCGGCCCGTTTCATTTGCGCCATTGACGCGTTGCCCCGAATCCATGACGCTGCGGCACCAGCATCGTCACCGGGGAATTGAATGAAGCACGTACTGCGCAGTCTTGCCGTGGTTTTGCTGTTGATCGCCGGCAGCGCGCTAGCCCATGCCGATACGCCGAGCGCCCGTGACCTGGCGCCGGGGCTGGTGATTCCCGATGCGGCGAGGCCGGGTCCAAATTTCGATGTCGATCGCGCTACCGAATCGTACCTGAACCTGCTTTCCCCGACGCAGCGTGCCTCGTCGGATGCCTATTTCGAGGGCGGCTACTGGCTGCAATTGTGGGACCTGCTGTACGGGTTCGTGGTCGCCGCACTGTTCCTGTGCACTGGCTTGTCGCGGCGCATGCGCGATTTTGCACGCCGACGCAGCGCGCGGCCGTGGTTGCAGACCGCTATCTATGTCGTGCTTTGGCTATTGGTTGGCTTCGTGCTGGCGCTGCCGCTGTCGATCTATGTCGATTTCTACCGCGAACACCAATACGGTCTCGCCACGCAGCGATTCGGCGGCTGGTTCGGCGACCAATTGAAAGGGCTCGGGATCAGTCTGGTCGTGGTGCCGTGGCTGCTGGCGCTGCTCTACCGCGCGGTGCGCCGCACCGGCGCGCGCTGGTGGATGTGGGCTGGCGGCGGGGCGTTCGTGTTCATCCTGTTCGCGATGCTGCTGGCGCCTGTGTTCGTTGAGCCGCTGTTCAACCACTACAAGCCATTGCGCGACGGACCGGTGCGCGACGCGGTGATGTCGCTGGCACGCGCCAATCAGGTTCCAACCGAGCATGTCGTCGAGTTCGATGCATCGCGGCAAACCACGCGTATCAGTGCGAACGTTGCCGGTTTCCTTGGCACCACGCGTGTCGCGTTGAATGACAACCTGCTCGACAAGACCTCGTTGCCGGAGATCAAGGCCGTACTCGGCCACGAGATGGGGCACTACGTCCTCAATCACGGACTGCGTCTGTCCATTTACATGGGCCTCGTGTTCCTTTTTGGCTTCTGGTTCGTGCACCGTGTGTTCGACTGGGCCCTCGCGCGCTGGGGCACCCGGCTCGGACTGGAAGGGCGTGGTGATCCGGCCGCGCTGCCGCTGGCCGTGGCGATCCTGTCGCTGTTCTTCGCGCTGGTGACGCCGGTGACCCATTCGATCGTGCGTCAGGCCGAAGCGGAAGCGGACGCGTTCGGCCTGAATGCCGCACGCGAACCCAACGGTTTCGCGATGGCGGCGATGCGCCTGTCCACCTATCGCAAGATCCACCCCGGGGCACTCGAGGAAATCATTTTCTACGACCATCCGAGCGGCTATCAGCGCGTGCATGCATCGATGCTCTGGCTCAGGGAGAACCAGAACAACCCGACCGCGAACGCGCCGTTGCCGGCGCCAGACAACGCCGCGAAATGATGGGCATTGCGAGCTTGCGGCGTACCACTGCGCACGCGGCAGGGTCGCAGGTATGATGGATGCGCGCGCCGGGCGCCCTGTTGGGGAATGAGTGATGGTACGTATCGTCTTGGCCGCGATTGTCGGTGGGTTCCTGATGTTCGTCTGGGGCGCGGTTTCGCACACGGTGTTGCCGTTCGCGCGCGATGCGTTGAAGCCGATCCCGAATGAAGCGACTGTCTTGTCCACTCTGGGTGGCAATCTCACCGCACCGGGCATGTACGCCTTCCCGTGGATCAACATGAGCAGCAAGGTCGCGCCTGCCGAGCAGCAGGAGTGGAACCAGAGGCTCGCCAGCGGTCCGTCCGGCCTGCTGATCTACCGGCCGAACGGTGGTGAATCGATGTCGCCGCGACAGCTCGTTTCGGAGTTCGTATCCAACGTGCTTGCCGCGTTCCTCGGTGCGCTGATTCTGGTCCAGCTGCCAGGCGGCTTTACCCGACGTGTGCTGTCGGTCACCACGATAGGCATTGCGGCATGGCTCTCGGTCTCGGTGTCGCAATGGACGTGGTATGGGTTCTCGACGTCATTCCTGCTCGGCGATCTGGCCGATCAATTGGGCGGCTGGCTGCTCGCCGGGATCGGCATGGCGATGCTGATCAAGCCCCGGCGCGTGCGTTCGTTCTAGGCCGCGCACCGAAAGGTTCTCGCTGCCCCGCATCCTAGCCGCGCGTTCGACCGGCGTTGCGCTGTGCCAGTGCAGCTTGGCGATCCACCTGTCATGGTTGCTCGAGCTGGCCGCCGATCCTCGGTAGGGGCGTCGTCAATCGCACGTCGTCAGTCGATACCGCCAAACGCTCAATCCGCGGCGTCTCCCGACCCGGGTTGGGGTGTCGTGCCGCCATGCTGGGGCACGCACGCCGATTTACCGAATCGCGACGGTTGCGACCGCTTTCTTCGCGCGCCAGATTGCCTCGTGATCGGGTTTGTTCCAAGCCGCGTACAGCTCGACGTAGCTGTCGACAACGTCTTGGCTGCGCGGATGCGTCGGACCCCAGCCCTCGGCATTGGCCATCACCGCCCATGCGCGATCGAGTTCCTTTTCGGCCTCCGCGTACTGCCGTGCGCGGATCAGAATCGTCGCAAATTCGCGGTACATGATGCCGCGCATCGCGTTGTCGCCAAACGCCGCCTGCGCATTGCTTGCCGCGTCTCGTCCATGCGCTTCGGCCGATGCCAGATCGCCGGCGTCGCGCAAAAGCAGTGACAGGTTCGACTCGGAAATGACGGTGGCCGGATTGGTTGGCCCAAGCGCCTTCAGGTTGTGTTGGTAGACGCGTTCGTAGTAGGGGCGTGCTTCATCGTTGCGGCCTTGCTGGCGAATCGCACCGCCCAGATTGCTGAGCAGACGCATCGTCAGCGGATGCTCCTTGCCGAACACGCGCTCCAGCATCGGCAGTTGCGGTGCCAGCAACTTCTCGGCGTCCACGTAGCGCTTCTGTTCGAGGGCAACGATGGCCAGTGAATTGACTGCCCTGATCGTCTTGGAGTTCTCGTCGCCGAATTGTGCGCGTCGCTTGGCCAGCAATTCCGTGAGCAGCGGTACGGCGTCGTCGAGGTGTGCGGTGTCGATATCGACACTGCTCAAGCCGTCGATGGTCGAGAGCACATCCTCGCTGTCACTGCCGAACAGGCGGCGTTGCTGTTCCAGCACGCGCAGGAAACGAGTGCGAGCGGCCTCCGGTTTGCCTGCGTCGGCTTCGATGCCGGCGAGACCCGATTCCACGTTGAGGCGGTCGCGGTCGTCGGCTGGCAATGCGGCGACCAACGCGAAGGCCTTGTCGCCTGCGACAAGGCCTTCGCTGGCGAGGCCCTGGTTGTCGAGATTCACCGCAGCACGCATCGCGGTGCGCGCGCGCGCGCCGGACGTCAGGCCTGCCGCCCCTGCGGCATTGAGCGAAGCGGTGTAGTGGGTCGCTGCCAATGCGAATTCGCCAAGCGCGCTGTAGCTGTCCGCGATCGTGCGCTCTCGGCCTCCGACGCGATCGGCCCCCAGACCCGT
>JBDTWV010000065.1:0-8654 GCA_040006495.1 Dokdonella sp. | reverse complement strand
GTAGAGCGCCTGCGCCATCACCCCCCAATTCCCGAGGACCCATGTCCGTCACCGTCAAAACCCCTGAACAGATCGAGAAGATGCGCGTGGCCGGCCGCCTAGCCGCAGAAGTGCTGGAGATGCTGGTCGAACACGTCAAGCCCGGCGTCAGTACCGAAGAGCTTGATCGACTGTGCTATGAGCATATCGTCAACGTGCAGAAAGCGATTCCGGCCAATGTCGGTTACAAGGGCTTCCCGAAGACGCTGTGCACCTCGGTCAACCATGTGATCTGCCATGGCATTCCGAATCCCGGCAAGATCCTCAAGGACGGCGACATCGTTAACTGCGATGTGACCGTGATCAAGGATGGCTGGCATGGCGACACCAGTCGCATGTATTTCGCGGGTACTCCATCGGTGCTCGCCAAGCGGCTGGTCGACACCACGTATGAGGCGATGATGCTTGGCATCGGCCAGGTCCGTCCAGGCGCTACCCTTGGGGATATCGGCCACGCGATCCAGAAGCATGTCGAGGCACAGGGCTACTCGGTCGTGCGCGAATATTGTGGACACGGCATCGGCCAGATTTATCACGAAGATCCACAGGTCCTGCACTACGGCCATGCAGGTGCCGGCATGAAGCTGCAGAAGGGCATGACGTTCACGATCGAGCCGATGGTCAACGCGGGCAAACAGTACACGCGCGTGCTGCCGGACGGCTGGACTGTCGTGACCAAAGATCATTCGCTGTCGGCGCAGTGGGAACACACCCTCGTGGTCACTGACGACGGCTATGAAATCCTGACTCCGTGGCCCAACGCGGCGTGACGCTGAACGTTTCGCGATCTAGCGCCGTTCCCGGCTGAGTGGGAGCGCCGGCAGGCGCGATGGTTTCCAGCAGATTATTGCCAGGCCAGAGCATCACGCGCTCCGGCGCTTCAACCGATAACATGTCGTTTGATCCCTGATTTCTAGCCCGCATCCTGGTCGCCGTGGTCCCGATTCCAATCGCGCATCTACCCGACCTGCCGCGCCTGCCTGCGGCGTTGCCGCGCAGCGGCGTTTCGGCGGACGCGCGACTCGCGTTGCGCCAACTCCTCGGTGACGCTGATCGCGGCCTCGCCACCGCGTTTCGTGAAGGTGCCGACACCACGGCGCTGGTTCGGCAGCGTGCGCGTATGGTCGAGCGCGTCGTACTTCATTCCTGGAAGGCCTGTGTAGGGGACGCGGCAGATTGCGCATTGTTCGCGGTCGGCGGGTTCGGACGGGGTGTGCTATTTCCGCAATCGGATGTCGATCTGCTGGTACTGGTGCAACCGCAATCGGTGCCCCGGCAGGCGCGTGCGTTCGAGGCGTTTTTCGGCTGTCTGTGGGATCTCGGCGTGAAGCCCGGTCATGCCGTGCGGCAATTGACGGAATGCCGCGAACTGGCCTCCGCGGACGTCAGTGTGTTCACCACCTTGCTCGATGCACGCACGCTCGCGGGCGATGCGTCGCTCGCGGGCGACCTCGCGCAATTGTCGGTCGATCCGGCGATTTGGCCGCCGGCTGCATTCCTCGCTGCAAAACGCGCCGAGCAGGCGGCGCGGCATGCGCGCTTCGGCGACACCGCGTACAACCTCGAGCCGAACGTGAAAGAGGGTCCGGGCGGCCTGCGCGCGCTGGAGCAGATGCGGTGGCTGGGCCGACGCATCGCCGCGGCATCCGACTTCGAGGCGATGGTCGAACGCGGGTTGCTCGATCCGACCGAACGCGCCGCACTGGAGCAGTCCGAAGCCACGTTGTGGCGTTATCGCTACGCACTGCATCTGGCCGCGGGCCGTCCCGAAGAACGTCTGCTGTTCGACTATCAGCGTCAGCTCGCCACCCAATTCGGCTACGAGGATGAACACGAGAGCAATCTGGCGGTCGAGCAGTTCATGCAGGCCTACTACCGCGCGGCGACCATCACCGAACGGCTCGGCACGCAATTGCAGGAGCGTTACACCGAGCTGCTGGAGCCGGCGAACGAGGTGCCGCGCGAACTCGACCGCGATTTCCTCGGCTTCGGTCCGCGCATCGAGCCGCGCACGGCCGATCTGTTCCTGCGCCGGCCGCGCGCGATCGTCGATGTGTTCGCGGTCCAGCTCGACCACCCGGAACTGCGCGGATTGTCGTCGGAAACGATGCGCGTCCTGCAGCAGGCGCTAGCCACGCACAGTGACGAATTCGCCGATGATCCACATGTACTGGCCGCTTTTCTTGCGTTGCTGCGCCGTGGCGCGCCGGCGGTCGATGCGCTGGCGCGGATGAACCGGCACGGCGTGCTTGCGGCCATATTGCCGCAATTTCGTCGTGTGGTCGGCCGCATGCAGTACGACCTTTTCCACGTGTATACCGTGGATGAACACACGCTGCGCGTGCTGCGCAATGTCGCGCGCTTCGCCGACGCGGCGGCTGCCGCGGAATTCCCGATCGCCGACGACACGTTCGCGGCGCTGGAGAAGCCCGAACTGCTGTTGCTCGCGGCGCTGTTCCATGACATTGCCAAGGGCCGCGGTGGTGATCATTCGGTGCTGGGCGAAGCAGACGCACGCGCATTCGGCGCGAAGCTCGCGATGGCGCAAGCGGATATTGATCTGGTCGCCTGGCTGGTGCGCTGGCATTTGCTGATGAGCGTGACTGCGCAGCGCCAGGACATCACCGATCCGGATGTCGTGCATCGTTTCGCGACCGAAGTAGCAGATCGCGAACGGCTCGATCATCTGTATCTTTTGACCATCGCCGATATCGCCGGTACCAATCCGAAGTTGTGGAACGAGTGGAAAGCGCGCTTGCTCGGCGATCTCTACGTGGCCGCACGCTACGCGTTGCGCGCTGGTCTCAGTCGGCCACCGGATGCGGATGCGCGGGTCAGCGCCTGTCGCGAACATGTCCAGATGATGCTGGTGGACGCTGGGCTCGATCGCTCCGGAGCACAGTCCGTGCTGGACGAGTTTCCGACGATGAGCTTCCTGCGCCATCGCCCCCACCAGGTCGCGCGCCATGCGCTGGCCATCGAGCAGCGCGGCGGTGGCAACGGCCCCGTCATTTCTGTGCAGCCACGGTCGACCCGCGCCAGCAGCGAGCTGTTCGTCTGTGCGCCGGATCGCGATGGTCTGTTTGCCGCGATCACCGCGACGCTGGATCGACTCGGCTTGAATGTGGTCGGCGCGCGCCTGCTGGTATCGGCGCAAGGCAAGGTCTTCGATACGTTTGAGTTGCTCGACGCGTCCACGTCTGCAGCACTCGGTGCCGAGCGCGCCGCCGATCTGGAGGCCGCGCTACGGCGCGTGCTCGGCGCGCGCGTGCTGGCGACTCGCGTGGTCCGCCGCGGCATGCCGCGGCGACTGCGGCATTTCCAGCGCGTGCCGCAAATCGAGTTCAGCGACGTCGGGTCGGCAACCCAGCTCGCGCTGGTCTGCAGCGACCGGCCAGGCCTGCTCGCGCAGGTCGCGCAGGCATTCCGCGAAGCGCGTGTGCGCGTGCATGATGCACGCATCGCGACCTTCGGCGAACGCGCTGAAGATTTCTTCATCCTTACCGACGAAAACAACAATGCCCTGACCGAAGCCGCGCGCGGCGCCTTGCGCAAGATACTGTTGCGCAGCTTCGGTGCACCTGCCACATCCCCTCAAGAGATCTCGCATGCAGTCAAATGAATCCCTGATCGATGACGCTTGGGAGCGTCGCGCCGCCCTTGACGATGCCGAAGTCGAGACTACGTTGCGCCCGGCGATCGAGGGCATCCTCAATGCGCTGGAAGCAGGCACGGTGCGCGTTGCGGAACCCGATGGCAACGGCGGCTGGCAGACCCATCAATGGCTGAAGAAGGCGGTGCTGCTGTATTTCCGCATCAGTGCAAACCGCGTCGTCGATGGCGGCGCGATGCAGGCGTTCGACAAGGTGCCTTTGCGCTTCGTCGATGCTGAGGACGCGGTATTCCGCGAGGCCGGCGCACGTATCGTGCCCGGTGCGCTGGTGCGCCGCGGCGCGCACGTCGCAAGGGATGCCGTGCTGATGCCGAGCTACCTCAATATCGGCGCCTACGTCGGCGCGGGCTCGATGGTTGACACCTGGGCGACGGTCGGTTCCTGTGCGCAAATTGGCGCCAATGTGCACCTGTCGGGCGGCGTCGGCATTGGCGGAGTGCTCGAACCGCTGCAGGCCAATCCGACCATCATCGAAGACGATTGCTTCATCGGAGCGCGCTCCGAAGTCGTCGAAGGCGTCATTGTGGAGAAAGGCAGCGTGATCGGCATGGGCGTGTTCCTCGGCCAGTCGACAAAGATCTACGACCGCGCCACGGGTGAAGTCAGCTATGGTCGGATACCCGCTGGCAGCGTTGTCGTCGCCGGATCCTTGCCTGCCGCCGATGGCAGCCACAGCCTGTACGCCGCGGTGATCGTCAAGCGCGTCGACGCGAAGACGCGCGCGAAAACCGGCATCAACGAATTGCTGCGCGCGTAGCGAAACACTTACCATCAGACCAGTTCGGTGAGGCGCAAGGACCACCATGACCGTCACGATCTACGGCCTCGACAAATGCGACACCTGCAAGAAGTCACGCAACTGGCTCGATCGCCACCACGTCGCCTACACCTTCGTCGACTACCGCGAGCATCCGATTGCGGCAGCGACGCTCAGGGAGTGGGCGCCACCGCTTGGCGGTTGGGAAAAACTCGTCAATCGCGCGTCCACGACCTGGCGCAGCCTGCTGCCTGCGCGCAGGTCGCCCGGTAGTGACGCCGAATGGACGTTGCTGATCAAGGAATATCCGGCATTGATCCGCCGCCCGCTCATCGTTCTGGGCGATGGCACGGTGCAGCAGGGCTTCACCGACAAGCTGTTCGCCAAGACCTTCGAGTAGAGTTGGGCGCTTGCCAGAGCGACTGAAACAGTCGCCCGACGTATCTGGAGTGTCGCAGTTCCAATGTCAGCCGTCTTCGACCTTACCTGTGAATTGATCCATCGCGCGTCGGTGACGCCGGATGATGCGGGCTGCCAGGCCGTGATCGCCGAACGTCTCGCACGCGCCGGCTTCGCATTTGAACACCTGCGCTACGGCGAGGTCGACAACCTCTGGGCGACCCACGGCAGCGCTGGCCCATTGTTCTTGCTGCTCGGCCATACCGACGTCGTCCCGAGCGGGCCTGTTGATGCGTGGGCGAGCCCGCCGTTCGAACCGACATTGCGTAATGGCTATCTGTACGGCCGCGGTGCGGCGGACATGAAATCCGGCGTCGCCGCAATGATCGTCGCGCTGGAAAGGTTCGTGCAGGTCCATCCCGATCATGCGGGTACCGTCGCGCTGCTGCTGACCTCGGACGAGGAAGGCGCATCGGTTGACGGCGTGCGCCGAGTCACCGAAGCGCTGTGCCGACGTGGCCAGCGCATCGACTGGTGTGTGGTCGGCGAGCCATCAGCGCATGAACGCCTCGGCGACCGTATCCGAGTGGGCCGTCGTGGCTCGCTGACCGGGCGTCTGCGCGTGCATGGCGAACAGGGTCATGTCGCCTATCCGGAAAAGGCCTGCAACCCGATCCATGCGTTTTCCCGCGCGCTTGCGGCGTTGGTGGCGGAGCGATGGGATGAGGGCAACGACGGATTTCCGCCGACATCGTTCCAGATATCCAACCTCAACGCCGGCACGGGTGCGGACAATGTCATCCCTGGCGAATTGCGCGTGACGTTCAATTTCCGATTCGGTACTGCCAGTACGGCAGCATCGCTGCGCGCGCGCGTCGAGACGATCCTGCGTGATCAGGGCGTGATTGTTGCGGAGGGCGCCAGTCAGCTTGACTGGTGGCTTTCCGGCGAGCCGTTCCTGACCCGAGCTGGCGTGCTGCGTGCGGCGACGCTGGCGGCGATTGCCGAGCATTGCGGCATTGCGAATCCGGACGCCAGCACCGGCGGCGGAACCTCGGACGGCCGTTTCATCGCGCCGTTCGGCGCCGAGATCGTGGAACTCGGCCCGGTCAACGCGAGCATCCACAAAGTCGACGAACATATCGCACTCGATGAACTCGAACGTCTGCCGGCGCTGTACTGCTCGATCATTGAGCGCGTGCTGGCTGAACGTCGCGTGCCGGTGTGACGCAGGAATCTCTTTTCATTCGGCCCGGCGCTAAACTTCATGTCTATCGAGAAAGGAATATCGCGATGATCCGTGTTCTTGTCGCCACCGCCATCGGCCTGGGGATTTTCGCCGCCGTGCCGGCGTTCGCCGATGCTGCGCCAGCACGTCCGCTGCACTTGAGCAATGCTTGGCAGGTGTCACTCGATGCGAACGGCAAGGTCGTCGCATTGCAGGATTCGGGGAAGTTGGACGCTGGCGTGCGTGTTCCATTGGAGCACGCGATTCGCGAATGGACGTTCGAGCCGGGGCGGATCGACGGACAGCCTGCGCCAACGCAGACGACGCTTACCCTCGATGTGACGTTCGTTCCGAAAGGACACGACGATTACAGGGTGCGCATAGATGACGCGAGGACCGGTGGCAGCATCGATATCGCCTAGAGCAATGCCGTGCCACGATTCCCGCCCGATGCGGCGCGTCCAGGACTGATCGCGCGCGTCGTTGTGAAAGTGGAATACGACGCCAGCGGCAACATTACCGAGGTCCAAACGCAGCCGGACCAGGGCGTCAACGCGTCGCAATCGATGCGCACGTCCGCGCTTGCGGCGGTGAGGAAGTGGAAGGTGGAACCCGAGCGGGTTGGTGGCCACGGTGTTGCCGCAAGCGTGCTGGTGCCGATCTGCTACACGGTCGTCCAGGATCCGATGCAGTCAAACAAGTTCGACTGCGCGTGGACGCCACCCGGGAGCCAGTCCAAGGTCGATAACGGCAGCGCTTACGCGCTCGCTCCTGCCGCCAAGCTCAAGAGCGATGTGATCGGCCATGCACTGTAGCCCGTCCGATATCGCGCGCGACAGCGTTCGATCAGGGCGACGCGGTCAGCAGGTTGAGCTGATCGGCGTGGTCCTCGCGGGTTAAGGCATCCACCAGTTCGTCGAGATCGCCGGTGAGGATTTCCGGCAGCCGGTACAAGGTCAGGTTGATGCGGTGATCGGTGATCCGGCCCTGCGGAAAATTGTAGGTGCGGATGCGCTGGCTGCGGTCGCCGGAGCCGACCTGCAGCTTTCGTGATTCGGCCTGCACTGCGTGTTGCTTGCTGCGCTCAGCGTCGAGCAAGCGCGCTTTCAGCAGTGACAATGCGCGCGCACGGTTCTTGTGCTGGCTGCGTTCGTCCTGGCATTCGACCACGACGCCGGTTGGCAGGTGGGTGATACGGATCGCCGAATCGGTCTTGTTGACGTGCTGGCCGCCGGCGCCGGAGGCGCGGAACGTGTCGACCTTGAGATCTCCGTCCTTGATTTCGATCTCGTTAATTTCATCGACCTCGGGCAAAATCGCGACGGTCGCAGCGGAGGTATGGATGCGTCCCTGCGCTTCGGTCGCCGGCACCCGCTGCACGCGGTGCGTCCCAGACTCGTACTTCAGGCGCGAAAACGCGCTCGCGCCCTCGACGCGCGCAATGACTTCCTTGTAGCCGCCGTGCTCACCCTCGCTCGCTGACAGCATCTCCACGTTCCAGCGTCGCTGTTCGGCGTAGCGCAGGTACATGCGCAGCAGGTCGCCGGCGAAGATCGCCGCTTCGTCGCCGCCGGTGCCGGCACGGATTTCCAGGAACAGGTTGCCTGCATCGCGCGGATCTTTCGGGATCAGCAGGATATTGAGGTCGTGTTCGAGCGTTTTGCGCGCGGATTCGAGCGTCGCTATCTCTTCTTGCGCGAGATCCTTCAGCTCCGGATCGCGCAGCATCGCCTGCGCGGATTCAAGCGCCCTGCCAGCAGCGTCATGCGCGTGCAGCGCTTCGCTCAGCGGGGTCAGATGCGAATGTTCGCGCGATACCTCGCGCAAGCGGTTGGCGTCGGTAAGAACTTCCGGGCTCGCGAGCATGCGTTCGAGTTCTTCGTGGCGCTCGGCGAGTTGTTCGAGTTTGCGGCGAATGCTGGGTTGCATGGGGCGAGGAGTCAGGAATGGTGAATGGGGACTCGCGGAGCGAGAACTCTGCATTCTCGTCATCCCGGCGAAGGCCGCGCGGCAGTGCAGCGATCGGACGGTTGGCAAGACGCTGGGTCACGGCTTTCGCAGGGAAGAAAAAACGGGGGAGGCAGCTAATGTTCGCGCTCGTCGTCGGCGCGCACGTCAAACAGGCGACCGGCCGCCCGCAACAGGTCGGCATCGCCGCGTAATGCGGCTGCGCGCAGGTTTGCGCTTGGCGTATGCAGCAGCTTGTTGGTCAGGGTGTTGGCGAGGAAGGCAAGCGCTTCCTCCGGCGATTTTCCGTGGACGAGCAACATGCGCGCCTTGGCGAGGACTTCGTCGCGATTGGCCTCCGCGGCGCGACGCAGGTCAATAACCGGGTTGCGCGAATCAAGCGTGCGCCACCAGCCCATGAAATGTTCGACCGACAGTTCGATCATCGCTTCGGCTTCCTGCGCGGCTTGCTGGCGTGAGCGCAGGTTGTCATCGATGATCTGGCGCAGGTCGTCGATCGTGTAGAGGTAGACATCCTGGATCTCAGCGACGGCTGCTTCGATGTCGCGCGGGACCGCGATGTCGACCAGGAACATCGGCCGACGTTTGCG
>JBDTWV010000064.1:0-8667 GCA_040006495.1 Dokdonella sp. | reverse complement strand
GCGCCAGTTCGCCGCGGTCACCAGGTTGCCCGACCACGAATGCGCGAGCTCGTGCGCGACCAGCGAGACCAGACTCTTGTCGCCGACCAGCACAGTCGGCGTGGCGAACGTCATGTTCGGGTTTTCCATACCGCCAAATGGGAACGACGGCGGCAGCACGAGGATGTCGTAGCGGCCCCAGCGGTAGGGGCCGTACAACTTCTCTGCAGCCACGATCATTTTTTCGGTGTCCTCGAACTCGTGCGCGGCCTTCGCGAGCACGCTGGGTTCGGCGTAGACCGCGCTGCGCGGACCGGTCTCGCGTGCAGCGATATCACCTGCCGCGATCGCGAGCAGGTAGGACGGAATCGGCTTGGATTGGGCGAACGCGAAATCCCCGTCGAGTGGATGTTGCGCGTCGTTGATCGCGCCCATCACTACGCGGACAGTCTTCGGTGCGCTGATATGCGCGGCGTAAGTGAAGCGGATCGCGGGCGAATCCTGCAGCGGAACCCACGACCGCGCGTGGATCGATTCGGACTGCGAAAACATGAATGGCTGTTTGTTGTCGGCAGTTTGCGCCGCGGTCAGCCATTGCAGGCCTGATGCCTTCGGCGAGGTGGCATAGGTGATGCGCACCTTGGCGGGATGCTGCGGGGCGATGATGGTCAGCTTGCTGCCAAGTTCCTTGTCGCGCGGCGCCAGCGCAAAGTTAAGCGTTGCCGCCTTGCCCTCTGCGTCGAGCGCGCTGACGCGCTTGATCGTCAGATCGCGCGTGTCGAGCACCAATTCGGACGCGCGGGCAGCTTTCCAGTCCAGCGTCAACGTCGCGTCGCCGCGCAATTGCTGCGCAGTGAAGTCGAGCGTGAGATCGAGATCGAGATGGGTTACGAGCACCTGGTCGGGCTGCGCGTAGGAATGCGGATCGGCGGCGTGCGCGGCCAGCGGCGTTACGAGCGCGGCCAGCGCGAAAAGCGAAAGCGGATGCATGCGGAAATCCTCCAGAAACGACCAGCAAGTATGCCATTGCCACCGAGGCGGTGGCCCGTGACGAAAGGCCCAGTAACGGTGCGCCCTGCATCTGTGGGCTTGCATCTGGCAGGTCGCGTACACACATCACTTTCGACACTCGCACGCGCGTGCGGCATACGCGACACTTGACCTCGATTTCCGTCCCGGGACCCACCGACCATGCTGACTTTTGTGCTCTGGCTGTTGCTGCTGGTGTTCTGCTGGCCACTGGCCTTGCTCGCGTTGCTGCTGTATCCGATAGCCTGGCTGTTGTTGCTGCCGTTTCGCCTGCTCGGCATCGCCGTTGACGGCGTGCTCGGATTCCTGCGCGCGTTGGTGATGTTGCCGGCGCGCGTGCTCGGCGGGCGGCCGACTGCCTAAGCCCGTTTCCGGGAGGCGGTTATTTAGCCTGCGTTCGCGGTGTAATCCCGAGCGCAGCCGGCTCGAACGCGATGCGTTCGGCGCCGAAGTTCGTTTCTGCCAGCACTCGCGTACGTGAGACCTTGATCAACCAGGTGTGTTGTTCAAGCGGCTCCGCTTGGCGAAATGCGGCGGGGCTAAGCACGGCTACGCAGGGACGATGCACTGGATCGCGTACCGAACGGTAGCGGATCAATGCAATCGTCGCGTCACGTGCCATGTTTGCGAACGCCTGCGCAGCAACGTAACTGGCCGGATCTTCCAGCGCTTCGCGCTGCCGCGCGAATGGCGCGTCAGCCAGCACGACCGCGCTGCCGGCAACACTCGCACGCAACGCCGTATGCGCGACCGGTGGCAAATCCGGTGTTGCTGGTGAATCGGCGAGGAAGCGCAGTCGCCAGTACGCAACTTCCGCAAGCGCGGTGTGCACGTGGTCGGCGCCATACCAGACGCCCGGGTCGCCGATGCCGCGGAAACGCGAACCCTGCGGTGGCGGCGCCGGATAGCGGAACGGCGTCGCCAGCAAGTAACTAAGATGAGTGGCCGCGGCCGGCAGCGGCGGCTTGCTCGCTTCGAGCAGGTCCTCGAGCGTGCGTTGTTCATCCAGCGTGTCGACCAGGCGCATCGTCGAAGCGCGATGCTGTGCTTCGACCACGCGCCAAGGTTTCGCGCTGGTGCGACGCGCCGCCTTCCGCAGATCCCTGGACGTCATCGCGGCCATCGTTGCCGATACTTGCAGGCCGCTGTCGCAGCCGCCGCGACGCGGCGGCGTTCACTCGCCGGACCAAGGATGTAGCACGGTTTCAAAGGCGCGCGCGCGCGCTGTCGAGATAGTGCAGCACGTGGACGAGGCCCTCAGCCTCACCGAGGCGGTCCAGCGGGCGCGCGCCTGCGAATGCGATGTTCGGTGAGGTGAGCCACATGCGCGCAGCGGCATCGTTGGAGCCGACAATCGCATCCAGTGAACGAAACACACGCAACCACAGCCGGGCCAGTTCGCCGGACTTGCTGTCCGGGTCGAGCGGCGCACGCGCATTCGCGGCGCGCGAAATCGTCGAGGCGCTGACGCCGATAATGCCGGCCAAGCTGCGTTGCGAAACGTCGAGGATCTCGGCGGCGCGAAGCGCGGCCTTGGTTAAGACCGCGCCGGGATCGGCGGCATCGGCAGCGGCTTTGCGGGCGAGGGACGTGGCCATCGACTTTCCCTGACATCGTCTATGCAACGATTATACTCCAAACGTGCATATGCAACCCGATCGTTCACGCGTCCCGGTGCATGCACGCTACGCATGCCGGGGCGTAGTGGCCTACCATCGCGCTCTTTTTGGTACGGGCACCCGTCGATGGCCAAGACCTACGATCACGCGTACTTCGAAAAATGGTATCGCGATGCGCGTCACCGCGTCGGCTCGCGCGCTGAACTCGAACGCAAGGTGGCGATGGTCGTGCATCTTGCCGAGTACTACCTCGCTCGGCCCCTGCGCAACGTGCTCGATATCGGCTGTGGCGAAGGACTGTGGCGCACGCCGCTGCGACGCCTGCGCCCGGACATCGCGTATCGCGGCCTCGATTCGAGCGAGTACGCGGTCGCGCGCTACGGCCGCACGCGCAACATCGGCCGCGCCACGTTCGGCCAACTCGGCGAATTGCGCTTCGACACGCGTTTCGACCTTATCGTGTGCAGCGACATGCTGCACTACGTGCCTGCGCGCGAACTGCAGCGCGGCCTGTCAGGCTTCGGCGACCTGCTCGAAGGTCTCGCTTTCCTGGAAGTCTTCACAGCGCGCGACCATGCGACCGGCGACATCGATGGCTTCATCGCACGCTCGGCGGCTTGGTATCGCGCGCGTTTCATCGACGCCGGCCTGTTGCCGTGCGGCTCCCACGGTTACCTATCCTCGCGGCTGATGCGTTCGGTCGCCGCGCTGGAAGTGTGCGGTTAGGCGGTTTCATCGTTCGAATCGCGGCTGAGAAACCAACTCGCCGCTCCGATCACACCGAGTTTCTCGTCATCGATCAGGCGGATCTGGATGCGCGCGAGTGCTTCGCGCATCCCGCCCTTGTCGACGAAACGCTCGGCGAACGTGCTGTGCACCAGCAGATCGCGGATTTTCGGCAACACGCCGCCGGCGAGATAGATGCCGCCCTGCGCACCATAGAACAGGGCGAGATCGCCCAGCATGCTGCCGAACCAGCCGCAAAACACTGCGATGGTTTCGACCGCCAGCGGATCGCTGTGTGCGAGTGCGGCGGCGCTGATCTGCTCCGGCGTCAGGTTCAGCAGCGGTGCGCCGTGCAGTGTGCGGATCGCGCTGTCCAAGTTCGCAAGACCGGTGCCGGAGAGCACGTGCTCGATCTCGACGCGCCGGCCGCGCTTGCGCAACTCGCACAAGACGTCGGCCTCCAGATCGGTCGTCGCCGCCAGGGTCGTGTGGCCGCTTTCAGTCGGCAGTATGACCCAGTCATCGCGATGTGGAATGCGCAACGCCGCGCCCAGACCGGTGCCGGGACCGACCACCAGCACGGCCCCTGTGTGCGCGATGTCGGGACCGTTCAGGAGCAGCGCATCGCTCGCGTCGATGTGTCCGATCGCATGCGCGATCGCCTCGAAATCATTGATGATCGCCAACTCGGGGGCATCGAGCACGGCGCGCAGGCCGGCGATCGAAACCGGCCAGCGCAGATTCACGTTGACCACCGCGTCGTCGACCACGTATCCGGCGATGGCCAGCGCCACGGCGGCGACTGGCCCCGGCGCAACATCGCGGCGAAATGCGTCGAATATCGCAGCCAGATCGGGGAAATCCGCACAGGGATAGTTGCGATACTGCTGGATGGAGAACGCGCTCCGGTTGTCCGTAGACGCACCGACAAGCGCGATGCGCGCATGCGTGCCGCCGACATCGGCGGCAAGCAACGCGCCATCAGGGCGCGCGAATACCATTTCCTGATGAGCGAAACTCACCTGCGTTTGCCTCGATTACGACTGAAGCTTGGCGACCGCAGCGCGGTGCGCAAGACTGGACGTGGCTCAGTCTCGATATCGATGACAACGGTGTCAATGCCAAAGCCAAGCGGGCGGCCTGGCTGCATGACAAAGAACATGCTGATCCGTCATATGGACGCGGCCAGCGCAGGCGAACGCATCGCTCAGGCCTGTCCCGCGACCGGGCCGCAATGTGTGTTCGCGTTGCCCGAGCAAGCGTCGGCAGCTGCCAGATCGGTTGGCTGCGCCCCCGCAGGTGAAAGACGATGCCAGCCGCGAACCTTGCAGCCAAGCCGCGGGATCAGCGCACACCGATGCTGATCATCGGCCTGCTGTCTTTATCTTCGGTTTCGTGAGTTGGATGAACGGGCCGCTGATCCAGTTCGTCAAACTCGCGGTCAAGTTGAACACGGTCAATGGGTTTCTGGTGCTGATGGCGTTCTACCTGTCGTATCTTTTCCTCGCGTTGCCGGCGGCGGCGTCACTGCGCCATACCGGCATGAACAAAGGCATGGCGATCGGCCTGCTGGTGATGGCGCGGGCACCAGCTGATTCATTGATCGCGCTGCGTAATACGATCGGTTCGCTCGGCGTGCCGCTTGAAGAGTCTGCGCGGATCGCATCGACCTACCCGGCCCAATTCCTCGCCATCACAAACTATCGCGGCCATATTGCAGCGGGCCGTGGCGCGGATTTTGCCGACCGGGACGCGGCCCTCGGCGTGCAGGCGACCTGCATCGGTGGCGGCCCAAGTGCCGGATCCGTTGCTGCGACTTAAGATTCACCTAAGCCGCGCAGACTAAGCTGTGCGGCCTATCCGACAATCAATCGGCAAACTCCACGCGTGCACGTACTTGTCGTCGAAGATGATGCGTTACTCGGACAAGGCATCGAGGATGCCTTGCGCCGCTGGTCGCATACGTCGGTCTGGGTGCGTGATGGGGCCGCTGCGCTGGTCGCGGCGCGTGCCGGGGCGTTCGATATCGTGGTGCTCGACCTCGGTTTGCCGAAGATCGACGGGGTCGATGTGCTGAAGGCGCTGCGCCGCGACAAGATCACGATCCCGGTATTGGTGGTCACCGCGCGCGACACTCTTCCGGACCGGATCGGCGGGCTCGATGCAGGCGCGGACGATTATCTGGTGAAGCCATTTCATCTCGACGAGCTGGCCGCACGCTTGCGTGCGTTGCATCGCCGCGCCAACGGCTTGGCGCATCAACTGGTCGAAGCCGGTGCGTTGAGCCTCGACACGGTTGCATTCGAGGCCAACTACGCGGGGCGCCTGCTGGAACTTTCGCGGACTGAATTCCTGCTTTTGCGCGCGCTGGCAGAGCGCGCCGGACGCGTCGTCACCCGCGAGGCGCTGGAACAGGCGATGTACGGCAACGGTGGCGTCGAAAGCAATGCGCTCGAGGTCCACGTGCATGCGCTGCGGCGCAAGCTCCGCGCGGAGGCGATCCGCACGGTGCGCGGATTAGGGTATTTGCTGGTCAGGGAAAAAACGTGATGCGCTCGCTGCGCAGCCGGATCAGCGTACTGGTGCTTGCGGTGATCGTGCTTGTGCTGGTTCCCGTGGTCACGCTCAGTTACTACTTCATGATCGGCGAAGTCGACGAATTGAGCGATGCACGTCTCGCCGAGAACGCGCGCACGATCAACGCGCTGGTCGCCGATGCCGGTACGTCCGCCGCGAGGCTTGCGCAGGAAATCGTGCCGTGGCAACACAAAAGCGAAGGACCATCATCCGCGCAGCCGGGCCACAGCTACGAAACCCAGATCGGCTTCCAGTACTGGAACGGCGCGCACGCGTTGCTGTTGCACACGACGAATCTGCGCGATGTGGGGTTCGATGCGGCGCCGCTCGGCTTCGCCGATCTCGTGGTCGGCGCGCATCGATGGCGCGTATTCACGCTGCTTAACGTCGACCGCAGCCAGGTGCGCGTCGGTGAGCGCTACGACAGCCGCCGCGAGATTTCGCATGCGCTCGCGATCGAGGCGATCGTGCCGTTTGCGATCGGGCTACCGTTGCTGGCGCTGCTCGTCGGCTGGGCGGTGCGCCTGGGCCTGCGACCTTTGCGTGCGCTTGCCGATCAGCTCGTCGAACGGCGTCCCGACAATACGCGGACGCTTGCCATCGCCAATTCTCCACGCGAAATGGAACCGGTCATCGCCGCGCTCAACGGGTTGCTGGAGCGGGTGCGCGGGCTGCTCCAGCACGAGCGCCAGTTCACCTCGAACGCGGCGCACGAGCTGCGCACACCGCTGGCCGGCGCGCTGATGCATGTCGAGAACGCGCAGGCCGCAACGACCTCCGCGGTCGCTGTGGCCGCGTTGGACAAGGCCGGAGTGGGTTTGGCGCGACTGACCCGGATCGTCAATCAGATGCTCGAACTCGCGCGCTGGGATGCGGCAGCAGCGCACGAATTTGGCGCGGTCGACTTGCGCCGCTGTGTCGACGAGGAATTGCAGGAACTGGGGGCCCTGGCCGCTGAAAAGGACATCGAAATCGCGATCAGCAGCGTGCCTGCAGCGTGCATCATCGCCGGTTGGGAACCGGGCGTGCGCGCGCTGCTGCGCAATCTGCTCGACAACGCGATTCGCTACAGCTTTATCGGTGGCCGGGTCACGATCAGCATCGCTGCGCACGTCAACGGCACACGGCTGTCGATCGCCGATCATGGCCCGGGCGTCGAACCGACGCGTCGCGCCGCGATGTTCGAGCGTTTCCAACGCGGCACCGAAGGCATCAGCCAAGGCAGCGGGCTGGGCCTGTCGATCGTTGCGCGCATTGCCGAACTGCATCACGCTCGCGTCACGCTCGCGGATGCCGATGCGCATGCAGGCCTGCGCGTCGATATAGATTTCGTGCGGCCCTCAACCGGGCCTGAGCCGACCGCTTCGACGACTGTTGATAGTTTGCCACTTTGAATTCCCAACCCGAGGACACCACCATGAGCATCCGCTTGTTGCCGATCGCCGCCGCATGCTTGCTAGCCGCTGCTGGATCCATTGATGCGAAAACGGCGCCGAACGCGCCGTCACCACCCATCGCCCGCTGGTCCGTCGGCGGCACCGGTGGCTGGGATTACCTCACGTTCGATGTGAGCGCGCAGCGGCTGTTCGTGACGCGCTCCGATCGTGTCGTCGTACTCGATGCCGGCACCGGCAAGCCGCTCGGCGAAGTGCGTCCGATGGATGGCGTGCACGGCGTCGCGCTGGCACCCAATCTCAATCGCGGCTATGCGAGCAATGGCAAGGGCAATAGCGTTAGCGTGTTCGATCTGAAGACGCTGGCGACGCTGAAGACGATCCCGATCGAGGGGCGCAATCCGGACGCGATCATGTTCGATGCGCAGACCGCTCACGTGTTCACGTTCAACGGGCACAGCAAGGATGCGACCGTGATCGATGCGAAGACCGATGCCTTCATCGCGACTATCGCGCTGTCCGGCAAGCCGGAGTTCGCGGTCAGCGATGACGCGGGCCACGTCTATGTGAACATCGAAGACCGCAGCGAACTGAGCGAGATCGACACGCATACGAACAAGGTCGTCGCGACCTGGCCGCTGACCGGCTGCGAGGAGCCAAGCGGTCTGGCGCTCGATGGGGCCCACCATCGCCTGTTCTCAGTCTGCCAAAATGGCCGGCTGGCGGTAACCGATGCCAAATCCGGTCGTCATGTCGCGAACGTTGCGATTGGCCAGGGCCCGGATGCGGCTGGTTTCGATGCGCAGACCCAGCAGGTGTTCAGCTCCAACGGCGAAGACGGCACGTTGACCGTGATTCACGAGGACACGCCGGACCGCTATACCGTCACCGCAACGCTGCCGACTCAGAAAAGCGCACGCACCCTCGCGATCGACCCGGCTGCGCATCGGGTGTTCATTGCAGCTGCGACATTTGAAGCTGCGCCGGCCCAAGCGGCCGGCCAACCGCGGGTGCGCCCGGCGATGCAGCCGGACAGCTTCGCGATTCTGGTCGTCACGCCCGGTAAGTGAGGGCATCGGCAATGCCCAGGGACGCATCGAGCGTCGACTCGCCGGCAAAGCGCGGCAGTCCATTGTGGCGGCGCTGGCGCGGCTATTTGCACGTGATCGCTTACGCCTCCTGTGCGGGCCTCTGCGCATGCGCGAGCTATCGGCCGCTGCCGTTGACGGAGTCGTCGACAGTGCAGCGGCTGGGCGACATCGAGGTGTCTGCAGCATCAATGCCGGTGCCTGCGCTGGCCAAGCACCGGTTCGACCCGTCCGATGGCCTCGATGTCACTGAAG
>JBDTWV010000063.1:0-8710 GCA_040006495.1 Dokdonella sp. | reverse complement strand
GCGCATATTACATCCGTTTCCGATCACGTCAACGCCTGTGGGACAACTTTTTTGCGGTCGCAGCACGACCGAGCGCTGAGGTCTTACGCAGCAATCAGTCGAACCCGCGCAAAGGCGCGCTTGCCGACCTGCAGCAGATGCTCCGCGCCAGCGTGCAACATCGACTCGCGGTCCTCGACAACGGCGCCGTCGATGCGCACCGCGCGCTCGTTCAGCTTGCGCGTGATCTCCGAATTGCTCGCCCCGAGCTTCGCCGCAACAAACAGCGCCGCGATGCGGATACCTTCGGCCGGCACGCCGATATCGAGCAACGGCAAGTCGACATCGACCCGCTGCTCACGCACCAACGCTGTCCACTGCTCGATCGCGCGCTCGGCGTCGGCGCTGCCGTGAAACCGGGCGGCCAATTCGCGAGCGAGCGCGGCTTTGGCATCGCGCGGATGCAACTGCGCGCCTGCAACGTCACGCTTCATCTGCGCAATACCTGCGAGCGACTGGTCGAGACTCAGCAACTCATACCAGCGCCACATCAGGTCATCGCTGATCTTCATCGTCTTGTTGACGATGTCGATCGCCGCCTCGTTAATCCCAATGTAGTTGCCGAGCGACTTCGACATTTTCTGCACGCCATCGAGCCCCTCCAGCAGCGGCATCGTCAGCACGATCTGAGCAGGCTGGCCATGGTGCTCCTGCAAGCCACGCCCCATCAGCAGGTTGAATTTCTGGTCGGTGCCGCCGAGCTCCACGTCGCATTTCAGGGCGACTGAGTCGTAGCCCTGCACCAGCGGATACAGAAACTCATGGATCGCGATCGACTGCTGCGCCGCATAGCGCTTGGAAAAGTCGTCGCGCTCCAGCATACGCGCCACCGTGTACTGCCCGGCGAGCTTGATCATGTCCGCCGCACCCATTTTCCCGAACCATTCGGAATTGAAGCGGATTTCAGTGCGCTCGCGATCGAGCACTTTGAACACCTGCTCGGCATACGTCTTCGCGTTCGCCTCCACATCTTCACGCGTCAGAGGTTTGCGCGTCACGTTCTTACCGGTCGGATCGCCGATCATCCCGGTGAAGTCGCCAATCAGGAAGATCACCTGATGGCCGAGATCCTGAAACTGGCGCATCTTGTTGAGCAGCACGGTATGCCCCAGATGCAGATCCGGCGCCGTCGGATCGAAGCCCGCCTTGATCCGTAGCGGCCGGCCGAGCCTGAGCCGCGCTTCCAGATCTTCCCGCTTGATGATTTCCTCCGCACCGCGACCGATCAGGTCGAGCGCCGCTTGCATGTCGGTCATATTGTCCCTTTAGCACCGCACGCGACTTCACCAGCGAAGCCGTGCCCGGGTAGGTTGTAGATTGTTGGAGGCGCCTAAAGCGGACACTCCGGTTAATAATTCGTTAGCCAGGAATCGCTCGCAACTCATTGTCGGGATTAGCATTGACGGCATGCCCGGACGGATTTATGGTACTGCGCTATTGACTGGACCGCGACCCGTGACCGATCTCAGACACGACCTAAAAACAGCAGGACACAAGACACGTCGTCTCGCGATCCGGCGCCACACGCAACGCCGACATTTTCACTTCTACTCACGCTGTTCCGGATGGACGTTCATGCAGAACGTCGCCGCATCCCCAATCAGCTGGCGCACCGAGCACTGGATTTTGTGCGGCGTGGCCCTGCTGCTGACTGCAGTGGTCGGCATCGTTCTGCCGACATTCGCCAATGCAACGCGCCACGATCCAGCGCCGACACCTTACACGACGATGGCGCTCGATCTGCCGCAGCTTCCAGCCGGCAGCGAAGCGGATCCCGCCATTGGTGCGTACGGCATCGGCACAGACCAGCCCGATTGGCACATCACCACGGTCCAGGCCGGTCAGTCGCTGTCGGACATTTTCCAGGAAGAAGGACTGAGCGCGACCGACCTGCAACGCGCACTCGATTCACAGGACGATGCGTCTGCGCTGCGCCGCATCCGTCCCGGTCAGGAATTCGCTTTCGAACTGGAAAACGGCGCGCTCAAGTCAATGCGTTTCGAGCGCAGCGACGCAATGCGCGTGGTCCTGCATTTCAGCCCTGACGGCGTGACCCAGAGCACCGAAGCTCGCGCGGTCGAGCGGCGCACGCACGTCGCGCACGGCGTCGTCACGCGCTCATTGTTCTACGCGGGCGAACAGGCTGGCCTCAGCGACACGATGGTTCTCAGGCTCGCCAATGCATTCGGTTACGACATCGACTTTGCCCAGGACCTGCGCGAAGGCGACAGCTTCAGTGTGCTCTACGACGACGTCTATCGCGAAGGTGAGCGCCTGCGTGACGGCGATATCCTCGCGGCCACATTCATCAACCAGGGCAAACGCTATACCGCGATCCGCTACACCAACGCGGCAGGCGAAACCATGCTCTACAACGAAGCCGGTCGGCCGCTGCGCAAGTCGTTTCTGCGCACGCCAGTCGAGTTCACACGCATCTCGTCGGTGTTCTCAACCGGCCGCATGCACCCAATCCTCGGCTACATGCGCGCCCATCAGGGAGTCGATTACGCGGCGCCCACCGGCACGCCGATCCGCGCCGCCGGTGACGGCAAGATCACGTTTCGCGGCTGGCGCAACGGCTACGGCAACTTCGTGACGATCCAGCACAACTCGACAATCAGCACGGCGTACGGCCACATGTCGCGCTTCGCCAGCGAGAAACTCGGCGACAAGGTGCGCCAAGGCCAGGTCATCGGTTATGTCGGCATGACCGGCCTCGCCACGGGTCCGCATCTGCACTACGAATTCCGCGTCAATGGCCAGCATCGCAATCCACTGACCGTCACCCTGCCAGCGGCCGAGCCGCTACCGGCGACACAGCTGGCGCAGTTCAAACAGAAGATCGCGCCGATGCTTGCCAAGCTCAAGCTCATCGACGGCATCAAGCTTGCCCGCGCAAACGACTGACCCGCTCGCAATGACGCCGGGCGCGCTGTACCTCGGCCTGATTTCCGGCACCAGCGCAGATGGCATCGATGGGGCGCTGGTGCGCTTCGAGCCGCACCTCGACGTACTCGCTGCCCGAACCGTTCCCTACCCCGAAGGGCTGCGCAAACGCGTGTTGGCACTGGCAACCCGCGATGCCATCATCGCGCTGGACGACCTCGGGCAACTTGATGTCGAACTGGGCACCGCGTTCGCCGATGTCGCGCAGTCCCTGCTACGCGAAGCCGGCATCGACCCCAAGGCGGTTGCAGCAATCGGCTCGCACGGCCAAACGGTTTGTCATCGCCCAAACGCTGCCCATCCATTTACCTTGCAGATCGGTGATCCTAGCGTGATCGCCGAGCGCTCCGGCATTGCAACCATCGCGGATTTCCGCCGCGCCGATGTCGCCGCAGGCGGCCAAGGCGCCCCGCTGTTGCCGGCGCTGCATGCCGCGGTATTCACCGATCCCACAATTCCTCGCGCGATCCTCAACCTCGGCGGCATTGCGAATATCACTGTGCTCGCGCCGGGTCACGACGTGCTCGGTTTCGACACCGGCCCGGCGAACTGCCTGCTCGATGCATGGGCCGCGCGCCATATCGGCACCTCACGCGACGAGGGCGGTGCATGGGCGCGTAGCGGCCGCGTCGACCATGAACTGCTGGCGCGCTGGCTGGGCGATGTTTATTTCGCCGTGGCACCGCCGAAAAGTACCGGGCGCGAGGTGTTCAATCTCGACTGGCTCGACGCGCGCCTGCCCGCGAATCGGGCACCCGTCGACGTCCAGGCGACCCTGCTGCGTCTGAGCGCGCGCAGCATCGCCGACGCGGTCCGCTCCTATGCCCCAAGCACGCGCGAGGTATTCGGCTGCGGCGGCGGCGTGCACAACGCCGCGCTGATGGACGCATTGCACGAAGAACTTCCCGACCTGCGTGTCGACACGACTGCGGCGCTCGGGCTCGACCCCGACTACGTCGAAGCCGTCGGTTTCGCGTGGCTCGCGCGAGCGCGCCTCGGCGGCTTGCCCGGCAACCTGCCCTCGGTCACCGGCGCGCACGGCCCGCGTGTGTTGGGCGCGATTTACGCGGCGCCCTGATTCGCAGCTTGCGGTTTGTCGATGTCACGAAACCGCGGCCACAAGTAGGCGAACAGCGCGGCAGCCGGCAACAACGCGAGCACGGTGATGACGAAATACATGCCATAGCCTGTCGTTGTCGCGATACCACCAGCGAAAAACCCGAGCACCTTTCCGGGCAAGTTGACCATCGAACTGAGCAACGCGTATTGCGTCGCGGTGTGTTCCCGATTGACCAGCGAAGACAGGAACGCAACGGTCGGCGGCCCGAGCATGCCCAGGGTCAGGTTTTCTCCGGAAATCACCAGGGTCAGCACGGTCAGATTACCCGGATGCGCGATCAGGAACAGGTATAGCAGGTTGCTGCAGCCGCACAGGATGATGGTTGCGCACAGCGGACGCCACGCGCCCCAGCGCGTGACCGCCGCACCACCGAGGAATACGCCGGCGATGCCGACCCAGATCCCGTAGAACTTCGTGATCGTGCCGATCTGCGTCTTGGAAAAGCCCATGTCGCGATAAAACGGACTCATGATGCCGCCGATCGTCGCCTGCTCCGGAATCTTGAACAGCAGGATGAACAGCAAGGTCACCAGCGCCAGATGCCAGCCGTAGCGCCTGAAGAAGTCTGCGAACGGATCGACGATGGCGTAGCGCATCGCATCGCTCCAGCGCGCCGGCAACGCGCGATGCGCGTCGGGTTCGCGCGCCGCCAGCGTCCCGGCGATCGGTATCGCCATCGCGAGTGCCATGAACACGTAGACCCAACTCCACGCAATGTGATCGGCCAGGATCAACGCCAGCGCACCGGCCAGAATCAACGCAACGCGATAGCCCAGCGAATAGGTTGCAACCAGCGCACCTTGCGCCTCTGGTGGAGCGATTTCGATGCGATACGCATCGACCGCGATGTCCTGTGTCGCCCCGAACAACGCGACAACCAAGGTCGCACCGACAAACGGCGCGAGATGCGCCGGCGTCACCAGCGCCATTGCGAGCAGTCCACCGACGACCCCGATCTGTGCAAACAGCAACCAGCCGCGACGCCGACCCAGACGTGCGAACACGGGCACGTGCACGTGATCGAGCAGCGGCGCCCACAGGAACTTGAGCGCGTAGGTCATGCCCGCGCTCGCGATCATCGTGATGTCCTTGAGGACGACCCCATTCTCCTTGAGCCAGTACGCCAAGGTACCGGCAACGAGCAGGAACGGCAGGCCCGATGAAAACCCGAACAGGAACATCGTCCATGCGGCCGGCTGGGTGAAGGATTTCCAGACCGAAGGTTTGGGCGATCGAGCGACATCGACCGCGGGCGTGCTCGTCGCCTGGCTCATTTTGCGTAGTCGACGAGATACGGCGCGTGATCGGAAAAGCGTGGTTCTGGATGGATCGAGCACTGCTTCAGCCGCGTACGCAGCGACGGCGTCGCGAACTGGTAGTCGATGCGCCAACCGACGTTGTTCGCACGCGCTGCGCCGCGGTTGCTCCACCAGGTGTAATCCTGGCCTTCCGGATGCAGCGCGCGATAGCTGTCGACCCAGCCCGTGTCGTCGGCACACAGGCCATTCAACCAGTCGCGCTCGGGTGGCAGGCAGCCGGAGTTCTTCTGGTTCGAAGTCCAATTCCTGATGTCGAGCTTGCTACGTACGATGTTCCAGTCGCCGCACAGCACATAATCACGGCCGCTGGCGAGCCAGCCGTCGAGAATGGGTTTGAGCCATTCCATCACCTCGAACTTGAAGCTTTGGCGCAAGTCTCCCGAAGAACCTGACGGGATATAGAAGGAAACCACGCTCAAATTGCCGAAACGCGCCTCGATATAACGGCCCTCATCGTCGAACGGCGCCCAGCCGAGCGCGCTGCGCACTTCGTCCGGCTCGCGTTTGGAATAGATCGCGACGCCGCTGTAGCCCTTCTTGGTTGTCGCGTCGCGATAGAAGCAATGGTGGCCGTCCGGGTGAAACTTCGGGTCAACGAGTTGGTCCTCCTGCGCCTTGGTTTCCTGCAGGCAGACCACGTCGGCATTCTGCTCATGCAGCCAGCCGAAGAAGCCCTTGGTCGCCGCCGAGCGGATGCCGTTCGCGTTGAAGCTGATGATGCGCATGGTGTGTGATCGGTCGGATGAGCGGCGAGCATAGCAAGGCGACGCGTCGCCGCGGCAGCGGCGCAGCGCGACCGATGCCTCGCGCTGGCACCGGCAGCGCCAACACGCTCGTTGCTGTGGGTCTAGGCCGTCCAGATTTCCTTGAATGCGCGGCTGAAATTCAGACCCAAGACTTTATCCGTGACACGCTCGCTATAGCCGTGTTCTAGCAATGCATCGGCGACGCGCTCCAGCTTGCGCGGCGTGTTGAGGTCGGGAATGTAAGGCGGACGGTTCTCACCGGGCGCGCCTATTCCTGCCTTCTTGCGATCCGCCTCGTCTTTCGCTATCTGCTTCAGATCGTCGTCGTCGACCGTGAAGAACAACGAATCGGTGCCGATCCCGACATGATCTTCGCCGCAGACCTTCAGCGCGTGCTGCATGTGTCGCATGTAGTCGTCCAGCATGGGTTGCCGCGTATCGACAGTCAGGAACGGCAGCATATAGATACCCATGACACCGCCCTTGTCGGCGAGCGCCTTCATCTCGCGATCTTCCTTGTTGCGCGGATGCGCGAACACGCTGCGACAGCCCGCGTGGGTGATCAGTGGCGGCCGGGTCGACGTCGCGATGCCATCGGCGGTGGTGCGCGTATTGGCATGGCTGAGATCGAGCGCAATCCCGAGCGCGTTCATCTTCGCAATTGCCTTGCGCCCCAATTCGGTAACGCCGTCCATCTCGCCATCAAGGCACCCGCACCCAAACGGCGACTTGCGGTTGTAGGACAACTGCATGACCAGAACATCGAACTGGCGGAACATTTCGATTCGCTCGAGGTTGCCCTCCAGCATGGAAACCGCTTCGAACGAAAAGATGACGGCGGTCTTGTGCTCCCGCGCTGCCCGCTCCAGATCGTCGTGGTGAACGACCTTGATGAAGGCATCCGGATAGCGTTCGATCAATGCCTGCGCAGCGGCGATATCGGCCACAGCTTCTTCGAACGTCCCATGCGCGCCGCCGAGCGTGGTTTTGAACGCGCCGAGACCGGAGTCGCGGATCACCTGCAGATCCTTTCCGATGTCCTTTTCGTAGCCGAGGCTTCCGACCGACGCCAGCGTGTTGCAGTCGAGCACAAATGCCTTTCGGTAAACGTCCGCAGCCTTCGACCCGACCAAGGGCGCCAATCCATTGCGGGATCGATCGATGCCTTTCGTTTCACCGCCCGCAGCCACGACTTTCGCGCAAATCGGCGCAAACGCCGCAGCCAGCAGTGCACCGCCGGAAAGAGTCAGGAACTGCCGGCGGATCAAGATTTCCTTCATGGTGTTGTTCGCTCGTGGTCCGGGTAGGCTCGCGCTAGGAGCCCTTTGGGGGTTATCGGCACGTCGTTGGACGATTTAATTTATCAGTGATAAATTACCACCCTGCAACCCAAGGTTCAACCATGCGAAACGTTGTTTCGGAAGCCGGCCGCAAACCTGTGCGCGCACCGACGGTAGCGGCGTCCGCAGGGACTCGCGCAGGGCTCGATCGCGACCGGCTGATCGAAACCGCGCTCGACCTTCTGCAACAGGCCGGCCTTGATGCGCTGAGCACGCGGCGCATGGCTGAACGCCTGGGCGTCAAGTCGTCAGCGCTCTATTGGCATGTGCGCAACAAGCAAGAACTTCTCGGTCTGATTGCCGATGCGATATGCGCTCAAATGGCGCTACCGGAAAAAAATCTGCCGGTCCGCGAACGCCTCGAAGAAATCGCCTGGGAATATCGTCGCGTTCTCATTGCCCATCGGGACGCACCTCGCCTCTTTGCGGAGCAAGCGCCCACCGGGCCGCATCGCATCAAGTTGTACGACGCTGCTGTCGGTGCATTCCTGGACTCCGGCCTAGCTCCGCCGGAAGCCATCGCTATGGCAACGTTCTACCGCAATTTCCTGCTCGGCATGATTGCAGAGGAAGCACGCCAGTTGTGGCGAACCGATTCGAGCGCATTACCTTCCACGCTCGCCTTGGGCGTCGAGTTGTCGCATCTGGGCAGTGAGTCGGATCGCTACGCCAATCTGCGCGGGGCCGCTGAACTTTTCGCGAGCATTTCGTCCGAGGCGCTGTTTCGGCTCGGCCTCAAGGTCCTCATGGACGGCATGGAATGCCACACTCAATAGATTCGCAGATTCGAACGAGGAGTGCCGTGCCAACTAGCCGCACGCGTCAGCGGTCGACTAAGCTGCCGCCAGCGCTGCCACTACAGACCGCTCCAATGCTCGCATCCCAACACGCCTTCCTCGATCTCGCCATCGCCCGCAACGTGCTGCGTTTCGGGGAATTCACGCTGAAATCCGGCCGCATCAGTCCCTACTTCTTCAATGCCGGCTTGTTCGATTCCGGCGCCGCGCTGGCCACCCTCAGCCGCGCGTACGCCGATGCGGTCATGCGCTCTGGCATCGAGTTCGACATGATCTTCGGGCCGGCCTACAAAGGCATCGTGCTGGCCGCGATCACTGCGGTCGCACTGGCTGAACATCATGGCCGCGATGTGCCGTTCGCGTACAACCGGAAGGAAGCGAAGGATCACGGCGAGGGTGGAAC
>JBDTWV010000062.1:0-8727 GCA_040006495.1 Dokdonella sp. | reverse complement strand
GCGCCCAGAAATGCGGCGGCGTCCAGATGAAGATGATCAGGAACAGCAGCAGCGCATACGGATGCACGTGGCCGGTCACCGCCGCCCAGCCGAGCACCGGCGGTGCAGCACCGGCTGCGCCGCCGATCACGATGTTCTGCGGCGTCGCGCGTTTCAGGAAACCGGTGTAGACGATCGCATAGCCGATCAGCGACGCGAACGTGAGCACGGCGGTCAGTGAATTGACCAGGACGAACAGAATCGTCATCGACAAGACGCCGAGGATCAGCGCGAACACGAGCACCTGGACCGGCTGCAGCGTGCCCGTCGCAAGCGGTCGCTGCGCGGTGCGCGCCATCACTTTGTCGATGCGCTGGTCGATCAAATGGTTGAGTGCGGCCGCAGAACCCGCCGCAAGCCAGATGCCGATGAAGCCGGCGACCGACTGGCGCAGCGGCGGCCAACCTGGCACCGCGAGAAACATGCCGATGACCGCCGTAAACACGATCAACGACACCACGCGCGGTTTGGTCAGTTCGAAGTATTGGGCAGCGAGGTTGCGCATGGACGCTTTAGTCATTGGATAGGCCGGACGGGCAGCGGTCGCCCGGGTTTCAACGCGTACTGGATGCGCGCTGCGCCGATGGCGGCGCTTGCGTGCGCACCAGCAACGCGATCAAGGTCAGCAGCAGCAACGCCGCGACCCCATTGTGCGCCGTCGCAATCGGCAGCGGCAGCATCAGCTTTACATTGGCGATGCCAAGCGCCACTTGACTGCACAGCAGCACGGCCAGCAGTGCACCAAGTCTGCGCAATCCACGCCGCCACGTCAGCCACGCGGTCACCAGCACATAGCCGAACACGACCACGGCGCCGATTCGGTGCACGACCTGGATCGCCGCACGCGCCGCGCCGTCGAGCACCCCACCTTCGTAATTCACGCCAATGCCACGCCAGAGCACGAAGCCTTGGTGAAAATCGGTGGGCGGCCACCACGCACCGGCACATTTCGGGAAATCGACGCCACAAGCGAGCGCGGCATAGTTCGCGCTGGTCCAGCCACCCAAAGCGATCTGCACTGCCAACAAGATGAGTGCACCGATCACGACCGCCTTCAGCGCAATCTGTTTTGGCGATGGCACTGCCGCGATGGCGAGACGCAAGGCGACGTAGCCGAGCAGCCCGAAGGTCAGCATTCCACCGAGCAGGTGCGCCATGACGACGACCGGCTTGAGCAGCAGGGTGACCGTCCACATGCCGAGCATCGCCTGGAAGATCACGACCGCGAACGCGACCACGGCGACTCGCCACGGCGGCACGCAATCGAGCCGCGACGCGACGAACAGTGGCACCGCGATCGCGATCGCAGACAACACAGCCGATGCGGCATGCGCTTGGTGGATGTACAGAGTCACGCCGATCGCGGCAGCGGCCGCGGCCGCGAGCAAGGCCAGCAGCAACGCACGGCGACGCCACACAGCGATCAGCGCCAGCGTCAACACAAGCACGCCCAGTGTGCCGGCAATCATCCGGTGCACCTGTTCGCGCCACGCGAGGTGCGTTTCGTAGGGTCGGTCTGGGAACGCTGCATTCGCTGCCGCAATCGCCTGCTCGTGCCCCGGCCAGGTGGCGCTGCCGTAGCAGGTCGGCCAGTCCGGGCAGGAAAGCCCGGCGTTGGACAGGCGCACGAACGCACCAAACACGATCACGAAGAACGCGAACGCGGTGGCAAACGCGGCGATGCGCGCGGGCGTGATCAGGTCGCGCACGATCAGAAACCTTGGCGGAGCAGGCGCGCGAGATCCTTGCGCATCGGCGTGCCGTCGTAGCCAACCGGATAGCGCAGCACGAGGCGACCGGTGGGATCGGCAAAGGCGGCGGCGACCTGATCCGGCGCGGTCGGCAGCAGCGCCGTGAGCTTGCCGTCGGCATCGGTCGCGGTACGCACCGGATCGAGCGCGACCAATGCGGAAGGCGCGATCGCAGCACCGATCACCAAGACACGGACGCGATCGGCATTCTGGTTCAGGGTCAGGCGCACACGCCGCAACTCGTCGATGCGTGCCATGCAGTTGGCCGCACAACCGGGACCAGCCAAGGCGAAGATCGTCCACTGCCAACCGGCCTCCTTCCACTTCAACACCTGGCCGTCGGCAAGCACAAATCGCGCATCAGCCAGATTCTCAGGTGGCGTGATCAATTCGCCGTAGTTCCGCGTACCCGTCGGTCGCCAGCCGCTTGCACTGAGGAACCACGCGGTCACGAACGGCGCGGCGAACAACAGTACGATCAAGATCAGGCCGACCGGTTTTCGTTTTACAGGAGGCATTTCAATTCTCTTCCTTGCGCCAATGCAGGATCACGAACATCACGATCACGACGCCGGCAAAGGTGAACCAGGTGAACGCATACGCAAAATGGCGTTCGGGTGGAAAGACGTCGGGCCGCCACTCGCGCACGAATGGGCTGCCGGCGACCGGCATCAAAAGCAGGACGCGTGAATCGAGGTGTCGGCCGAGATCGGCGCTGACGTCATCCAGGTCAAGGTAAATGCTGGTCTTCGGCCACGCACGCTGGCTCGGCAATGCGTTGCCACCCATTCGCAAACCGGAACCCGGCACCGGCGCGTACAACGCCAGCAGCGTCTGCGCACCCGCCGGCGGCGCCGGCATTGCGGGACGCTCACCGCGTACGTCGCGAGCCAGAAAGCCCTGATTCGCGAGCAGCGGCACGCTGCCATCGATCGGTTCGAATACATAGAAAACCATGACGCCGGCATGACCGTCGCGCTGCCGGTCGTCGAGAATGTAGGCCTTAGTGGCGTCGTAATGGCCGCTCACCCGCACCAGCGGATAGTGCGACGAATCGGCTTCGCGACGAGCCTGATCGAGATTAACCGGCACCTGCTCTGCGGTGCCCGCAAACGCAGCGAACAAGCGTGCTTTCTCGTGCGCTCGATCGACTTGCCAGACACCGAGACGAACGAAGAACGCGATCCCGGCCAGCATCAGAAAAATCGCGAACCAGCTTGGCCGCCACCAGTGTCTAGCCACGGCGCAACGATGCAATGGGTCCGACCGGGCGGAGACCACGGCATCCCGTCGGATTGCGAATGCTCAGCATGATCACAACTGGAAATCGAGAATGGGGATCAGGAATGGTCGTAGCCGCCGTCGCGGCATCGTCACGATTCCGCCTCTACGATTCCCTGTTCCCAATCCCTATTCCGGGCCCTCAAAGCACGTAGACGAACAGGAACAGCATCAGCCAAACCACGTCGACAAAGTGCCAGTACCACGCGACTGCTTCGAATCCGAAGTGGTGGTCCTTGCTGAAGTGACCCTTGGCGCAACGGAACCAGATCACTGTCAGCATGATCGCGCCGAGAGTGACATGCAGGCCGTGGAAACCGGTCAGCATGAAGAACGTGCTGCCGTAGATGCCACTGCCGAGGGTCAGGTTGAGGTGCTGGTAGGCTTCGGCGTATTCGTGAGCCTGGAAGAACAGGAAGGTCGCGCCGAGTACGATCGTCGCAGCGAGGAAACCGAGCAGCACCTTGCGATGACCCGCGCGCAGCGCATGGTGTGCGATGGTGATGGTCACGCCGGATGACAGCAGCAGCAAGGTGTTGAGCAGCGGCAAGCCCCAGGCCGACATGGTCGAGAACGCGCCGCCGACATCGGCTGGGCCGTTGGTCGGCCACGCCGCGGCGAATTGCGGCCACAGAAAGTAGTTGGTCAACGCGCCGTGTGCTTCCCCGCCGAGCCACGGCACCGCGTAGGTGCGCACATAGAACAGCGCGCCAAAAAATGCGCCGAAGAACATGATCTCGGAGAAAATAAACCACAGCATGCCCATCCGGAACGAGACGTCGACCTGCTTGTTGTAGAGGCCCGCGATCGACTCGTGAATGACGGTGCGGAACCAGCCGAAGATCATCACGACCAGCAGCACGACGCCCACCGCCATGATCGGTTTGCCGATATCGACGTCGTCCAGCGTCAGCGCGGCGCCGCCGAGCGTGCCGAGCAAGCCGAATGAGCCGACGATCGGCCAGTGGCTACCGTGGGGAACGTAGTAAGCAGCTTGTGTTTGCGCCATGGCGGCAAGTCTCGAATCCGATGATGAAGAACGTCGAACAGCGCGTCGCCGCACGGTTCAACCCGCGTGAGTCCCTATGTCCCGTACGAATGTGTACGTACCCGCCGGGTATGCGACGCATCCTGCATCGCGTCAATCGTGATCAGCTTGCCGAAGGCAATGGCGAACCGGTTTGTGAAAGTCGTTTGGTCGCCACATCGTTTTCGTAGAAAGTGTATGACAACGTCAGTTCACTCACGTTTTTCGGCAAACGCGGATCGACGTAGAACCGCACTGGCATGCGCCGCGATTCGCCCGCCTTGAGTACTTGTTCGGTGAAACAAAAGCATTCGGTCTTGTTGAAAAACGCCGATGAAGTACTCGGCGCAACGCTCGGCACCGCATTGCCGACGATCGCCTCATCGCCATGATTATTCGCGTCAAACCACACTTCGGTCAGTTTGCCTGGGTGCACGTCAACACTGGTCAGCTCTGGCACGAACGTCCACGGCAGTTTGCTGTTGACGCTCGCGACAAACTGCACGGTGATCGTGCGGCTGGAATCTTCAACCAAGCCCGCGACCGCGGTCTGATCTGCCGCACCTTCGGCGAGTTTGATGCCCAGCACGTGCTCGCAGACGATCCGGTACACCGGCACCATCGCGAATCCGAACAGGAACGCACCCGCACAGATGATCGCGGTGGTTTTCAGCACGCCCAGATTGCGACCGCGCGTATCGCTCATCGGTGCAACACGACCTGCAGGATGGAACCCAGGTAGATCGCCGCCGCCACGAGACCGACAGTCCACGCAGTCACGCGTACCCCGCGGCGCGTCTTGGAATCGGAGCTGGCGATCGGTTTACCCATGATCAGAACAGTTTAGTCTGCGAAAGCTCTTAGTTGAAAAGTGCAGCCAAGGATGGCTGCTGTTTAATCTTCGCGGTCACGGATGACCGCAAGTGTCATTTCAAAGTGCAGCCAAGGATGCCTGCTGTTTGACTCTCGCGGTCATCGATGACCGCAATAATCAATGTGTCACATCGCCGTGCGCCAACATGCCGGACGTAATCACCGGTGGCGTGCTGAAGCTGTGGTACGGCGCCGGCGACGGCAGCGTCCATTCCAGGCCATGCGCGCCCTCCCAGACCTGGCTGGTTGCACGGTTCTTCGAGAAATATACGCAATGGACGATCACGCCGACGAAGATCAATTGGGTCGCACCGAACCAGAAACCTCCGATCGAGCTGATCATGTTGAAATTCGCGAATGCGACGTTGTAGTCGGGGATGCGCCGCGGCATGCCGGCCAGACCCAGGAAATGCTGCGGGAAGAACAAGACGTTCACGGCGATCGCACTGGACCAGAAATGGATCTTGCCCCACTTCTCCGAATACATGTTGCCCGACCACTTCGGCAGCCAATAGTAGGCGGCCGCCATGATTCCGAATGCGGCGCCAGTGACCAGCACGTAGTGGAAATGCGCGACCACGAAATAGGTGTCCTGGTACTGGAAGTCAGCAGGCACCAGCGCCAGCATCACGCCAGAGAAACCGCCGATCGTGAACAGGATCACGAACGCGATCGCGAACAGCATCGGCGTCTCGAAGGTGAGCGAACCGCCCCACATCGTGGTGATCCAGTTGAATACTTTCACGCCGGTCGGGATCGCGATCAGCATCGTTGCGTACATGAAGAACAGCTCACCGCCGAGCGGCATGCCGACTGCAAACATGTGGTGCGCCCACACGATGAATGACAGGAATGCGATGGACGCCAGCGCGTAGACCATCGCCGTATAGCCAAACAAAGGCTTGCGGCTGAAAGTCGGGATGATCTCCGACACGATGCCGAACGCCGGCAGAATCATGATGTAGACCTCGGGATGCCCGAAGAACCAGAAAATGTGCTGGTACATCACAGGGTCGCCACCGCCAGCCGCATTGAAGAAGCTGGTACCGAAGTACTTGTCGGTGAGCAACATGGTGACCGCACCGGCCAGCACCGGCATCACCGCAATCAGCAGGAACGCAGTAATCAGCCAGCTCCACACGAACACCGGCATCCTGAGCAGGTCCATGCCCGGCGCGCGCATGTTGAGGATGGTCGCGATGATATTGATCGCGCCCATGATCGAGCTGATGCCCATCATGTGGATCGCAAAGATCATGAAAGCGACATTCATGCCGCCTTCGATCGACAGCGGCGGATACATGGTCCAACCGCCCTGCGGAGCGCCGCCTGGCATGAAGAACGTGCCCAGCAGCATCAGGAACGCGAACGGCAGGATCCAGAACGACCAGTTGTTCATGCGCGGCAACGCCATGTCCGGCGCACCGATCATCATCGGGAGCATCCAGTTGGCGAGTCCGACGAACGCCGGCATGATCGCGCCGAAGATCATGATCAAACCGTGCATCGTGGTCAGCTGATTGAAGAATTCCGGCCGCATCAGCTGCATGCCCGGCTCGAACAGCTCGGCGCGGATCAGCATCGCGGCGCTGCCACCGATGAAGAACATGGTCAGCGAGAAAATCAGGTACAGCGTCCCGATGTCCTTGTGATTGGTCGTGAACAACCAACGATGCAGGAAGCCTTGCGGCTTGTGATCGTGATCGTCGTGCACATCGGCGTGGATGGCGGGACTGGCGGCGTGGGCCATGGCCTGAACCTCTTGAGTTTTTGCAAAGCGACCGGCCAACAGCGCCGGTCATTCGGATTTTCAGATCTTCGGGACTGTGGTGGCGGCGTCTGCGGCGTCTGGCGTTGCCACGGAAGCGACCGGAGCCGGAGCCGGAGTCGCAGCGGGTGCAGGCGCCTGCGCGGCCAACCACTGCTCGAACTCCGCCTTCGGCACCGCTTTCACGACAATCGGCATGTAGGCATGACCGCGGCCGCACAGTTCGACGCACTGGCCGCGGTAGATTCCGGGTGTGTCGATCTGGGTCCAGTTGTCATTGATGATGCCGGGGATCGCGTCGGTCTTCCATCCGAGACTGGGCACGCCCCAGGAATGGATCACGTCGTCGGCGGTGATCACGAAACGCACCTTCACGCCAACCGGCAACACCAGCGGATGATCGACATTGAGCAGATAGCTCGGATAGTCGCCGTCCTTCACGCTGTTGGGGTCTTCGCCGGAACGTGACTGGCTGACCTTGTACGAGTCCGCATCCAGACTCGAAATGAAGTGCACGCCGGTGGGCTTCTTGTTGTAGTCGACGTAGTCGTAGGCCCAGCGCCACTGGTAGCCGGTGATCTTGACCGTCATGTCCGAGTTCTCGACGTTGGCCATGTCGACCAGCAACTTGGTTGCCGGCCACGCCATCGAGATCAGGATGATGACGGGAATGATCGTCCACACCGTTTCGAGCTTGGTGCTGTGGCTCCAGGTCTCGGCCACGGCGCCGTTCGATTTGCGGAAGCGGAACATCGCCACGATCATTGCGCTGAACACCACCACGCCGATCGCGACGCAGACCCACAACCCGAGCATGTGCAGGTCGTAGATGCGCTGCGAAATCGAGGTCACGCCGGGTGCCATGTTGAGCTGCCACGGCACCGGATTGGCGTACGCGGCGGCGCTCGCCACCAAGCAACCGACCGACAGCACCGATGCCGCGAGCGCATGCCCGCCGCGCTGGACTCCAGATGAAATCATTCCCATCACCCTGTATCGAAATATGCGAATTCGCTGCGTTGCCGCTATTCCGGCGCTCCGCCCGGCTCGACCGGAACTCCGACAAATGCCGGTCGCTTGACCACGCGATGATAGTAGACACGGCGCTATTGCGCCAACCGACGGCGTCGGCGGTCGCGCGTCGCGAACCACCCATCCGCGTCCGACACAGGCGCTACTGCGGCAAACTGTCGCATGCAGTGCGCTGCCGCGCGCTCAATGCCGCCGCCGCTCCTTGGCCCTCGGGGCACCTCTCATTACACTACGGCGCCTTGTGGCGCGATTCGCCAACAACGCCCTCCCTCACACGCCGAGACCCGCCTTGAGCGAACGTTTGATTCCCGAACTTCCCGCTGCCGCGACGCCAACATGGGCGCGCATCACGGCAGCCTGGTCGTGCGACGAAACCGAAGCCGTCGATGAACTGCTCGCGCAAGCGAGTCTGCCGACCGCCGAGGGCGAAAGCGTCGTCACGCGCGCCATCGATCTAGTCGCCAAGGTACGCGCGCGCGCCGGCCAACAGAGCGCAGTCGAATCGTTCATGCGCCAGTACGACCTTTCCAGCGAGGAAGGCGTGCTGCTGATGTGCGTCGCCGAAGCGCTGCTGCGCATCCCGGACAGCGCGACTGCGGACAAGCTGATCCGCGACAAGCTCGGCGAGGCGAACTGGAAGAAACATATCGGCGGCAGCGAATCGGTGTTGGTCAATGCCTCGACCTGGGGCTTGATGCTGACCGGCCATCTGGTCAACCTCGCCGACGAAACCCGCCGCGACTTCACCGGCGCACTCAAGCGCCTGGTCGGCCGCGCCGGCGAACCGGTTATCCGCCTCGCTGTGCGCCAGGCGATGCGCATCATGGGCCACCAGTTCGTGATGGGGCGGACCATCGACGAGGCGCTCGACCGTTCCGCCGAGAAGGCCAACGCGGTCTATCGCTATTCCTACGACATGCTCGGCGAGTCCGCGCTGACGACGGCGGATGCCGAGC
>JBDTWV010000061.1:0-8947 GCA_040006495.1 Dokdonella sp. | reverse complement strand
CCTACGCCGGCGAGCCCGGCGCGAACTTCCTCAGCGGCAACGGCGACTGGAAGTACCTGCCGTTCCAGAATGTGGACGCGGTGCTGCCGGCCAGCGCGATCGGCCAGCAGGTCGAGCTGACCGTGGTGGCGGCCGATTGCTCGCTCGGTGCTCACGGCGGCTACGTGTACATCGACGGCTTCGGTTCCGCCCCGGTCGGAGGGCCTGGCGCTTCGCGACCTGCGCAACCGGTCCCTGCGCTGGGCGGCCTCGGCCTCGGCCTGCTGGGCGCGTTGTGCGCGCTCGCCGCTGGGGTTGCCGCACGCCGCCGTCGCACTGTCTGAGAGCAACACCTTCCAATTACACGTATTCCCTGCGAAAGGATGTGCGGCCACGCCGCGCCTGACCACGGACGGTCACCTTCGCAGCGCCCTCTTGCAGCTATCCGCCGACGAGGCCGCGCCGCGCCGCTTCAAGGGTGGCCTCCGCGCGCGTTGAGATGCTGAGCTTGCGGTAGATGTCTTTCAGGTAGCCGGAAACGGTATGACGCGAAAGCGCCAGCAGCTCGGCGACCTCGGCGATGGTCAGTCCTTTGGCAATCAGGCGCAGAACGTCATTTTCGCGAGCGGTCAGAGCGGTCGCGTCCGCCATGCTCGCTTGCGGCTGGAAATGACGCAGCAAGCGTCGCGCGACCGACGGCGACAACGGTGGTTGACCGTGCGCGATGCCGGCCAACATCGCAGCGAGTTCGTCCGGCGACTGATCCTTGAGCACATAACCCTGCGCACCGGCATGGAGTGCGGGAAAAAGATGCGCGTCGTCGTCGAACATGGTCGCGACGATGCACAAAGTATCGCTTCCCTGAAGACGCTCGATCAAACTCACGCCTGAACCATCCGGCAGGCCTAAATCAATCAAGGCCAGAGGTGGCGCTGGCACGATCAGCGCTTCCGCTTCGGCCAGCGTGGCTGCGGTCGCGATGCAAATGCCGGGAAATGCGATGAGTAGCGCACGCGACAACCAGTCACGGCTGGAAGCGAGGTCATCCACGACGAGCGCGCTGGCGAACTCACTCACCGCGACAGCTCCGCCAGCGGGATGGTCAGCAATACCTTGGTGCCGCCGTTGGTGGCTGGCGTCCAATCGATCGCTCCGTCCAGCTGCGCAGCGCGCCCACGCATGTTGCTGACGCCGCGACCACTGCCGACCGCGCCGGCATCCGTACCGCTGCCATCGTCGCTCAGTGCGAAGTAGAGCGTGCCGTCCTTGGCCCTGATGCGCACCCGCACGCGGGCTGCTTCGGCATGCCGGATCGCGTTGCTGATCGCTTCGCGCACGATGCGATACAAGTGCAACGCGCGGTCGGCGTCGATTGCTGGATCGGGCAGTGCGTCGGCGACCTCCCATGCGAGTGCGATGTCCACCGCTGCAAGCCGATGCGCAGTCTCGGTACGAATGTCGGCAAGCACGTCGTGCAAGCTATCGGCGGCGCCGCGTGAACGCGTGACCACATCGCGTAGATCCTGCAATAGCGCACGCGCACTATCGGCATGCGCAGGCGAGTCGGACGCGTGGATCATGCCAAGCAGCTTGGCGCCGAGATCGTCGTGCAGGTCGGTATAGATGCGTTCGCGTTCGGTCGCAGCCGCTTGAGTCCGCGCCAGCGCCTCGCGTTCACCCGATTGCGTCGCCGCCTGGGCGCGTTCGGCGCGTAACGCCGCGTGCAGTCTTCGCACTCGCCATACGCACGCGAGCGCGATCGCGGCGCTCGCAAGACTCGTGCCCAACGCCCACACGCTCATGTCGCGTCGTCTGGCTGCATTGCGGCCGCCTGCTCGCGCAAACCGAGCTGCGTGTAGACCGCAGCCAAGCGCTCGGCTGCGGTGCGCGTGCGTGCATGGTCCGGCCCCATTAAAGCGAGCAGGCGTGCATGCGCGATTTCGAGTATCCCGCGCGCTTGGGCAGCGCGTCCCAAACGGCTCAGGCACAAACCCTGGTTGCTCATGAAGATCGCGGTCATCGCATGCTCCGGGCCGACCGTCGCCTGTGCGCGGGCGATCAAGGTCTCGAACTCGGCGCGTGCCGCATCGAGCTTGCCAGCGATCATCAGCAGCATCGCGAGGTTGTTGCGTGGCGCGAGGGTCGAGGAGTGTCCGGTAGCGCTGCGTTCCTCGATCGTGAGGATGCGCCGGTACAGGGCTTCGGCTTCGAGGGGACGCTTGCGATCCTCAAGCAGGTAGGCCAGCGTGTTCATCGCTGCCAGCGTCTGCGCATGCGCTTCACCGAGCAGGGTTTCCAGACCGTGCATGGCTTCACGGGTCAGCACCTCCGCTTCGTCGGGCCGACCGCTTTCGGCCAGCACGTTGGCAAGACCCTGGATCGTGGTCAAGGTGCTCGCATGTTCGCTGCCCAGCACGTCGCGCTGCACCGCGAGTACGCCGCGCAACTCTGCTTCGGCCGCCGGGTTGTCGCCGCGCGCCGCAAGAATCATGGCCAGCTTGTGACGACTGCTCAATGTCGCCGGCGCACGCTCGCCCAACTCGACACTGCGCGCCGCCAGCACGTGCCGGATCAAAGCCTCAGCCTCGATCAGGTCTCCGCGATCACGCAGGATGCCGGACAGGTTGCTGCGCGCCACCTCCAGCGTCACCGTGAGGGCCGGATCGTGCGGGGCGGCTTGATCCAGTCGCGCGATGCCGGCCAGCACCTCGCGATAGCCGCGTTCAGCCTTGTCGTGATGGCCATCCTCGTCCTCGACACGGCTTGCGATCAGATCGATTCCCAATCGCACGCTGTCCGGCGCCGCGGGCCACGCCATGCGCGCTTCGGCGATCGCGCTGCGCGCCTCGTCGAAGCGGCCCAGTTCGGTCAGGAGCGTGGCGCGCTGATGCAGCAGCGATGTGCGCTGGTGCGCCGTGGTGGTCGGATCGGCCGCGGCGAGTGCGAACGCGCGCTGGTTGAGGGCAATCGCCGCCACATATTGCCCCAGCGAGCGTCGCGTCGCCGCCAGCGTGGTCGCGACCGTGCGTTGCACGCTCGGCTGTGCGGCGAGTTTGTCGAGATCTTGTTCGGCGCGATCGACGACTTCACCGACACTCGGTGGGCGACCGCGCGCGAGTTCTGGATCGGCCGAGGCGAGCATGCTTTCAAGAAACGCGTTGGCGGCCGCGCTCTCCTGCGCGCGGCGTTCGGCTTCGCCGCGTGCGTGCTGTTCGGCCATTGCGAAGCGCAGCGAAACCACGCTAGCGGTCGCAAGGATCGCGAACACCGCGGCCAGAGCGGCGCTCAACGTGCGATGCCGGCGCACGAAGCGCATGCTGCTATACAGCCGTGTCGGTGCGCGCGCCGCGACCGGGCGGTGATCGAGGACGCGCGAGAGGTCATCCGCAAACGCTGCGGTCGTTGCGTAGCGCCGCGATGGTTCACCGGCCAACGCTTTCATGATCACGGTGTCCAGATCGCCACGTGCCGCAGACCGGATGCTGGCCAGCGGCGGCGGCTTCTCGCGGCACAGGATGTCGATCGCCTCGAACAGCGTGGACGTACCGAGGCGCGGGTGCGGCAAGCGCCCGCCGATCAATTCGTAGGCGATCACGCCGAGCGAATAGACATCGCTGCGCACATCCGCGCGCGCACCGTCGCCACGCAATTGCTCCGGGCTCATGTACGGCAACGTGCCGAGCACCTGCCCGGCGGCAGTCAGGTCGTTGCCCGTATGGTCACGCAGGCGCGCGATTCCGAAGTCGAGGATTTTCGGCTGGCCGGACGAGTCGACCAGGATGTTGGCCGGCTTCAGATCGCGATGCACGACACCACGTTCATGCGCGTGGTGTACGGCCTGCGCGACGGCCACCAGAAGGCGCAATCGTGCATCCAGCGCTAAACCCTGCGCATCCGCGTGTGCGACCAGATCAACGCCATCCACATATTCCATCGCCAGCCAAGGTGCATCGACGAGACCGATGCGCGCTTCGCCAGCCGCGTATAGGCGTGCAATGCCGGAATGCTCGAGTTGGGCCAGCGCATCGATCTCGCGGCGCATGCGCTCGATCGTCTGCGCGGACAATCCGCGCACGACTTTCAGCGCGACCTCGCGCTGTGGATGCGCCTGCTGCGCCAGATACACGCGACCCATACCGCCTTCGCCAAGTACGCGCACGATGCGATACGGGCCGATGCTGGTTGCGGACTGCACGTTGGCGCCCGCGCCAACACCGACCGTGGTGGCCTGTTCTTCTTGTGACATCTGACCTTCCCCAGGAAGCCCGGCCTAATCGTGCCACATACGGCGCAGGCAGTCAGACTGTCAGCGACCACCCGAGCGATGCGCGACGGCGTCCACGAGCACGACCTCGCAAGCACCCGCGCCGTCATCCTCGCGGGTCAGTGAACTGGTGATCCTCCAACCATCGCTGCGGCGAGCGTCGACAAGTTGGCCGCGCAACCGGACGATCTCGCCAACTCGGATACGGTCGAGGACTCGTGCAATGCTGGCAGTCGCCGGAATCAGATGCATGTTGGCTGCCGAACGAACAATCTCCTTCGCTGGAATCGGAGGCGTGCGCCTGATACCCCAAAACAGAAAGCGCCCCGTTTGGCGAAGATCGAGTTGGTCAATGACCGCGCTGTCCGACATGCGGTCCCAGCCGAGCGCAAAGTCGACGGGCGCGAGCGAACTGGCACCGTCGAATGCGTAGTTGTGGCGCGAGAGCAGCCGCGCCTCCACGTCAAAATCGGCCAGTGGGGTCAGCGTATAGGCGCCTTGCGTAATTGGCGTTCTGCTGGATGGCTCAGTTTGGACAGGCGCGCCCTGGACCAACACACCGGGTGCGTGCGAGATCGGGCGATGCAAAACCCAGTGCCCTGCTCCGAGTAATGCAAGGGCCATGCTGAGCAACCACCATTGTCGCAACGACATGAGCTACGCGTTACCCGGCTTGAGGAGGCGGCGCAGGAACACGGTCATTTCCTTGGCAGCCTGCTCGTCGCCGCGGTCGTGCGCGACTTGGATACCGCGCTCGAATGCCTCGATCGCAGCGGCGCCCTCCCCGCTCTGAGCAAGTGCGCGCCCAAACATCTTCCAGGCAGCCGAATAGTGCGGATCGAAACCGACCGCCTCGCGGAATGCGACGGCAGCACCGACCGCATCGCCATTGCCCAGCAATGCGTTGCCGAGCGAGAAGCGCAGTAATGCGCCATCGCGGGGACCGCCCAGCTGCGCACGCAGGCGCGTGATGAAATCAGCCGTCATGGCACCATCATCGCGCGCTTGTGCTCGGAACGCAGCAGGTTTTACGCAGTATTTGCACGGTCAGCGCCAGTTGCTGGATACCGTCAACAGCATCGCGCCTTCCGGCGCTCCAACCAAGCATTCGCGCGGCGTGGAAGGCAGCCCACGGCGTTCGCGGCATGGCGTACTCGCTATTGCATGCACCAGCCGTGGCTGGCGATCAGGCTCTGGCCGGTCAACGCGTTGCTGCCGAAGCCGGCGAAGAACAGTGCGCATTGGGCGATGTCGTCGACGGTCGTAAACTCACCGTCGACCGTGTCCTTGAGCATCACGTTCTTGACGATGTCGCTCTCCGACATGCCCAGCGCCGCGGCCTGCTCCGGAATCTGCTTCTCGACCAGCGGCGTGCGCACGAAGCCCGGGCAGATCACATTCGCACGCACGCCGTGCGCGGCGCCTTCCTTCGCGACCACCTTGGCCAGACCGATCAGTCCGTGTTTCGCGGCGACGTAGGGCGCCTTGAGCTTCGATGCTTCCTTGGAATGCACCGAACCCATGTAGATGATCGCGCCACCGCGGCCCTGCGCGTACATGTGCCGGAGGCAGGCACGCGTGGTCAGGAAAGCACCGTCGAGATGGATTGCGATCAGCTTCTTCCAGTCCGCATACGAGTACGCGTCGATCGGATTGACGATCTGGATACCCGCGTTGGAAACCAGAATATCGACGTGGCCGAATTTCCTTACCACTGCATCGACGCCCGCGTCGACCGCTTGCTCATCGGTTACATCCATCGCGATGGCCATTGCCTGCGCACCGGTGTCGACCAGCGCCTTCGCGGTTGCGGTTGCGCCGTCCAGGTTGAGATCCGCGATCGCCACAGCTGCGCCGTGCTGCGCATAGACCTCCGCGATCCGCTTGCCGATACCGCTGGCCGCGCCGGTGACGATCGCCACTTTGCCGTCGAGTCGCATGGGATTTCCTTCAGAGTGAGCCGATCATCGCGGGCCGACATCGGCACGCTCGTGCATTGCGACCCCCCAAGGATGTGGGAAGCGGGCGCCGGAGCGTCAGCGAACCCTGTGTAAGGTCATCGCATGCCAACACTGAAATTGCTCGTGCATTACCAGTGTACCGTCCATCCATTGACATAAAAAAGGCGTCGCTCGTTGCGGAGCGACGCCGAATTGGAGTGTTGAATGAAGCTGGTCGTAAGACCCGCTGTCCATCGAAAGGTTCCGCAGCGCAGCATGGTGCAGGTGGAAACGACCGCAGCGTGCAAGGTTTCCTGCGCTGGCGCCAACTCGGTGAGCTGGATGCGGTACACGCCACGCAGTACGCGACGCGCGATTCCGCCGGCTGATCGCGACACTCGTTATCAGGATTGCCGAGTCGATGGCACTGGCTTGCGGCGATCGCTGCCGGGCCGTGGGCCGCGGTTCCGCTTACGGCGGCGAGCGCGCTTCGGCGCCGCCGTGACTTCGCAGTCGACGGCCTTCGTCGCAATGGTCGTGCGCCTTCAGTCCGGCGCTTGTCGCCCTCGTAGCCATCGCCAAAAGTCCAACGCAATCGCATGAATACATTCTGGAAAAATACATTGCGCTCCGTCGCGCCGCTCTAGCGTTTGTCTGTTCCCGTTTCGCGGCCACGCGGATCGATCGCCAAATCCTTGAGCTTGCGATACAGATGCGTGCGTTCCATGCCGACCGCCTTGGCCAGCTTGCCGACACTGCCGCCCACCGCATCGAGCTGATGCAGCAGATAGGCGCGCTCGAATTGTTCGCGCGCCTCACGCAGCGGCAACTTGAAATCGATGCCGGGCATGCTGGTCGCCGATGCCACGGAAGGCGCGCCTGCCACCGCATTGCCGTCAAGTGCGGCCTCGACCTCGTCGACGCCAACATCGCGTGCGTTGCCGAGCACCAGGAGGCGCTGCACCAGGTTGCGCAATTCACGAAGGTTGCCCGGCCATGCATAGTGGCGCAGCCGGTTCTGCACCGCGACCGGGAAACTGCGATAGGGCAGTGTGTCGCGATTCGCGAAATAGTCGGCGTAGTAGCGCAGCAATTCGGGAATGTCTTCGCCGCGCTCGCGCAGTGGCGGCATCGCAAGTGGCACGATCTTGAGCTGGTAATAGAGTTCTTCGCGGAATTTGCCGACCGCGACCAGGGCCTCCAGATCCTGCGCAGTCGCCGCGATGATGCGTGCGTCGATCGCGATTGGCTCGTGCGCGCCACAACGAATCAGAGCGCGGCGCTCGATCACGCTAGACAGGCGCAGCTGCGAATCCGCGTCGAGATCGGCGACCTCGTCGAGGAACAAGGTGCCGCCATTGGCTTGCTCGACCAGTCCTGGCTGCACGCCATTGGCGTCTTCGGCGCCGAACAAAGCCAGCGCCGCATGATCGCGCGTGATCGCACCCGCGGCCACGGTCACGAACGGGCCACCACGCCGCGCACTGCGCTCATGCAACGCTCGGCCCAGTGTTTCCTTGCCTGTGCCGGGTTCGCCGTGCACCAGCACGCCGGTATCGTGCCCGGCAATCTTCTCGATCTGCGCACGCAGCGCCTGCATCAGCTTGCCCGAGCCGACCAGCTCCGCCGGCGCGGGCACCTGGCGACGCAGGCCCTCGTTCTCGCGTTTCAGACGGCCGGCCTCGAGTGCGTGCTCAACAACGAGCAGCAGCTTGGCCAACGAGAGAGGCTTTTCGATGAAGTCCCACGCGCCCAAGCGCGTCGCCTCTACTGCGGTCTCGACTGTGCCGTGGCCGCTGATCATGATGACCGGGCACGGCAGGCCGCCGCGCTCGTTCCATTCGCGCAGCAGGCTGATGCCGTCGAGATCGGGCATCCAGATGTCGAGCAGCACGACGTCCGGGCGCTGGCGCCGGCGCGCCTCGCGCGCTTCCGCCGCCGACGCGGCGACGTCGACGACGTAGCCCTCATCGTCGAGGATGTCCTTGATCGTTTGCCGGATATCCGGCTCGTCATCGACCACGAGCACGCGCGCGCCAGTCAGCATTGCACATCCACCCGTTGCGAAAAGGAGACAGCGAGGATAGCGCAGCAGGCACGATGAATGGGACACGCGCAATTCTTTGGAGCGACCCCTCGTGGCCCGCAGGATCAACCGTCGTTCGAGGGAGACTTATTGGCCAACTCAAGAAACAACGCTTCGTAGCGGCGGTTCATCAACTTACGCCCGTGGCGTTCGATCGCCGTGCGGCGTGCCGCGGCAGCCAGACGCGCAGCCTGTGCCGGCTCGCGCAACAGCGACTCCAGCGTGTCAGCCAGCGCACGCGCGTCCTGCGCCGGCACCAGACGCCCGTTCTCGCCATCGTCGATGACTTCGCGCACGCCCTGCACATCGCTGCCGACCACCGCACACCCAGCCGCCATGCCTTCGAGCAATGCCAACGGCATGCCTTCATGGTGGGTGGCGAGAACGGCCAGCTGGTGGCGCAGCAGCAGGCCAGGGACGTCGTCGCAGACGCCGAGGAACTGCACCTGATCGAGCAGCCCCAATTGCGCCGCTAGTGCTTTCACGGGCGCGCGCCGTTTGCCGCCGCCGCACAACATGACCGGCGGCTGCAGCCCACGCCCACGCAACATTGCGACTGCAAGCAACAGCGTCGCATGATCCTTCTGGCGCGAGAAACGCGCGACCATGACGATGCCGGGGACACGCTGCAGGAATGGATGCGCGTCCGCGTCCGCGAACGGCTCTAGGCGGATGCCG